>RECR01000070.1 GCA_007693955.1 Gloeocapsa sp. DLM2.Bin57 | reverse complement strand
GACCTGGTGCTAAGTCATTAGAAATCTTACTAAATAATCCTTTTGCCCAGGATTTAAGATAATGTTTTTTTGGCAATTTGAGCCGCTATTTTGGGTTGTAAATCTTTGAGAAAATCCAAGACAGATTGTAGCCCATCAAGTTTAGCCATTGGCAATCTCTTCTAGTGCGGCTGTGAATTCGTCACTACCTACCATTTTTGATTGATTTAGTGCTATTTGAGCCTGATTTCCTAAATTAAGAGCCTCAAGTTCCTCTAACCTGTTGATTAATTTTTGATAGGCTTGAGCAGAAATAATCACATGAGTTGGTCTTTTTTGTTTAGTGATTAAGACTGGCTCAACTTGAGCTAGATCAAAAACTTCACCATGTTGATTCCTTGTTTCAGTCAGAGTGTACGTTTTCATTGCTTTCCCCCATATTTTGACTATTTTGTTCATTATAGCAAAAATGTCTATTTAATAATGTTATTGTAAATACTATGAGTGATATCATGTCCGTTTAATTAGTTATAATAAATTTTTTCCTTGATACCTTTTTCTTTTCCTCCTGCCTTACCTCACTTTTATCGTAAGTATTCACCCGAACTTGATATGAAGGGCAAAAAAAAATCAAGCCGTAGATGTTTTTGCTACGACTTGACTGAGTTTGAGTGCCTATTTATATAGTTCTAAGATTTTGTTTTTAATACTGAGACGGTAACTTTGAACTTTGATTAAAGCAGACTCAATCTTCTTAGAGATTTTCTTTTGAGCATTTTGACTTAGTAACTCATTAAATTGTTGCTCGATTTCTTTTAACTCTGTATCAGATGAGGTTGCTTGAGTAACCCATTTGGTGCGTTCCATGCCATCAAAACCAGGAATCGATTGGAAGGAAGTTTTTGCTGCTTCTAACATCAGATTAATCTTTTCAGTTAGAGGATTACCAAATTTCTTGAGAAGTTCGGCGATTAAAGGTTGCTCAGATGGTTTGTTCCAGAGGGTGTGCTTCAGCAATTCTAGATGCTCATCATCAACTTCTGTTTCACCACAAGAATAAGCATAGCATCGGATTAATTCTACTAATTGGTTATGTTTTCTTGAGCTAATTACCAACCCGTGCTTATTTTCCAACTCTTGGGTGAGCAGAGCAATCGCTTCTATCACACTATCGTTAATCGGAATATTTGCCGCTTCTGATTGTAGAGTAGATAGTTCAGTTAAAGAAAACTGAGTCTGAACTGTTGGGATAGCTTCAAGTCCCGCCGTACGACGCATTAGGGTTATTTTTCCTTGAATGGACAATTCGTGAACCCAAAACCGAAGAGGAAGTCTGTCCCAAAAAGCCATTAAATTAGCCTCTTCGTTATTCTCAGGCAACTCATTAGAACAAATCCACAGAGAGTTAAGAGGAGACTTGACTATTTGTCCGCCGTTGTTGAATTCTTTATCTAAAATGATACCCAACAAAGAGTTTAAAGTGGCGCTGTTACCTTTAAAACCTTCATCTAATATGGCAATGTGACTGTTAACGATACCTTTAGATAAGTCGCGCACAAAACCCTTACCTTGCTGAAGGGCAATCAAATCAATAGCGCCAATTATTTCATCCGGTACAGTAGTTCGACTTACTAGATAATAAAAGCAGTTACCCTCAAATGCTGAAGCTAAAGCCTTAGTTAAAGCCGTTTTACCAGTTCCTGGAAGACCACCGATAAAACCATTAGCTTTGGCTAGTAATCCAGTAGTCATCAAGCGTATTAATGTTTCTCGTTCTAGAAAAAGCGTATTTAATTCCCGTTCCAAAGATTGTAGCCTTTGTTGCAAGGTGGGTTGAGAGGGAACTATTGGGATAATTTGGGTGTCCTCAGTATTGATGAGCTTTCCGTTATTTGCGTTCATGTCTTAAACTTGTTGTAAATTATCAAAATCTGAACGCGATAGCGGATAAAATGAGCCTAGAGATTAGGATTGGTACAATAGCTTAGTTTTTGATAAAAGAAGAAAAAAAAAGTCGCTCTCTCAAAAGTCAGCAACTTTTTAATCTACAAAATTAGATAAGCTAATACGCACGTAAACTGAATATTTCGGGATCTGTGATCTTTTATTAGCCTAGATTGTTCTTAAAATTTAACTGCGGAACAGCTTAGAGATCAGCCCAACAGGCTCGCAGATTATCGATCACTTTTTGTACTTCATCAATTTTAAAGAAAAGGGTAATCACTAAAACTGTTGTATATCAATACTTTCAGCGACTGATTGCCCCTGGTTGCACGAACCTTCCATTTAAGCCTAGACTTAGTTTATTCTGTTAAAGAATTTGGAGAAAGTTAGTCTTTCTTCTGATGGACAACTTGCTCACCACCAACTATTGCATGAAACTGGTTAATAAAATTTTGAGGAGGAACACCAACCAATAAAGCTTGTTCCCCAAGGAGATGAATTTCTACGTTTCGTTTTCCCTTAGTAAACATATCTACTTGGGAAATATAGTGAGAGGAAAGAAAATGAACTACTTGATTAGAAGAGCCACGCAAACCAAGATTATCATCTAGTTCTGCTATATACTGACCATCAATAAGAACATCGATCATGGCTAAAATTGAGTCAATAGCTAAACTTGATTTAGTGCAAAGTTGTTCTAATGTAAAGCCACTATAGCAAATAATAGATAGTTCTCGACGTTGACGCAAATAAGTAAATAACTCTAATAGCCCTTTTGCTTGTAACATGGGTTCTCCCCCTGAGATTGTTAAACCTTCTAAATCTGGGATAGAAAGAATCAATTCACCAAGACGAACTGGGTCAATTAAATGAGCAGGTTTTTGCGGTATCCAGTCGGGAGAAACACATTGGGGACAGCGAAAACAACATCCCTGTAACCAAATAACAAACCTTTTACCAGGTCCTAGAGTTTGGGTGGTGGTACAAATTTCAGCTATATTAAGTAGGGTCATAACCAAATCTAAATTCTTGTTTACGTTTGGCATTTTCTAATAGCTTGTATGCTACAGCTAATTCTTCATCTAATTGTTGGAGAGTATCTTCTAGAGTAGTTAAAAATTGTTGTATTTTTGATTGATCAACTACAAGCTTTTGACTAAATTCTCGATTGCTCTCAAAATGAAGTTGAAAAGAATTTTGTAACTCTAGGTTTTGATTATAATACTCTTCTGAAGCTTGAATCATTTTCTGTAAAGCTTCCCAAGTTTGACGATAGTTTTCTCGATTTAACTGTAATTCTGAATCGAGATTGGTAGTGATTTCCTCAAGTAAAGGTTGTTCCCCAACAATTAAACTTTTTAACACTTCAGTTTTATGACTAGTTATTGACGTTAATTTTTGATGTCTTATTTCTAAATATTCTATTTCTCCATCAAGTTTTTGTTTTTCTTCCTCTAATTCTTGAATTTTTTTATTTAGATCAAAACGTTTTTGTTGAAGTTCTGCCAATTTTTTAGCTTCGGGTTCGATTCTATCGGCTTGTTGGTCAATTTCAGCTTTTAAAGCTTCTACATTAATTCCTTGAAGTTGGGATTCAATCAAGGTTAATTTTTGGATTTTTTCCTGAATTTGAAGATATTGTTGTTGTTGATTTTCTAAAAATTCCTCTTGAGCTAATAATTGGGAAGCTGATTGCAATAATCTGCTATGTTTTTCTTGAATTTGTTCTAAAAAATAATGATGATTTGCAAGTTTTTGTACTAAACTTATAGGAATAGATAAATTTTTTAATTGATTTAGCCATGTATTAATTATCATATTTTGCATTGGTAGAATGTGACTCAAAGTAATTACCCAAGCATCTAAACTATCTTCATCCTCCTTACTAATTTGTTGAATGATTTCGGGAGACATTAAGCATTGAGATAGCTCAAAACTTGCTTGAATTAGTTGTAAGGGTAACTTAATTGATTGAAATTCGGTTAAATTTTTAGAGTTTTCAATCCCTGCAATCAATTGTTTAATTTTCTTTAACTCGGTTTCTAAATTATTCATAAATATTGCAAAAATAACTAAAATTATTCCAAAAGTACAAAAGTAGGAAATAAAGTAGCGGTTAAATTACCTAATGGATATTCAACCTGTTGTTTTTGAAAAACTTCCTCTACAATTAAATAGGCTAACTGAGACCGATCTACCCGCATCCCGACACGCCATTTAGCTCTAGAAGAATAGCAAGGTAATTGAATTTGATCAGGAAGAGTATATTTAAATTTTTTCCCTTGAGACTGAGGCTCAATCCATAAAGTAATTGATAAAGGTTGGTTTGGTTGAAAAGCTACTAAAGGTGGAATTTCAGGAAATTGTGGTCTAAATAAATTTTCTAAGCTTATATCACCGCCAATAATTTCAATTAACTTTTCTTCCTTTTGACAATTTTCAGGATTAATAGTATCAATAACAATACCCATTTTGTGAATAAACTTTTCAACAGGATCTATTAAATCATTGGCAATCAAACAAGCACCATAGGCAATAGCATAAGCTCTTTGAGTCAGATTTAAACTTTCTTCTAAACAATTACAGTTGTCAAAATTTAAAGCCGATAAAACTGCCTTTTTAACCAAGATAAATTGAGAAAAACCTCCGACAAATAATATTCTATCAATACTATAACTTTGTTTAGCTATTTCGGCTTTAACTCTGTTAATAACTTTTTCAATTGCTTGACGAATTGGCAGAAAAGCTTCAACTAAATCTCGACATAAAATCGAATAAATTCCTCCAAAAGTACAAGCTACTTTGTCAACAAAATCTTCTGGTGACTCAAGATAGTTTTCTAGTCGCTTACGTATTTTGTCTTGTTGTGTAATTTTTACAGTTTCAAACTCTCTTTGTAAGCGCTTAAATTCAAAACTAGATTCATCTCCAGTGTAATCATGTAGCTTACTATAAGCAATTTGTACACAGTAACGATCAAAAGCTACTCCAGCTACATCTAAGCTTTTATTTCCTTCCCCGTCAAAATAAAGAACTTCTACCTTGTTATCTTGTCGAAGATGACACAAACTGACATCAAAAGTCCCACCTCCCATATCACATACCAATAAATTGCCATAAAACGGCTCTGTTGTTTTTGATTGAGGAGAATGATTAAATAGCCAAGAGTAGTAAGCAGCAGCAGCAACAGGTTCACTAACAAGTTGTATTAAAGGTAAACCTAATTCTTGAACAATCGCTTTGAGTCTTTCTCGACCTAGATTACAAATATCTCTTTGCCAAATTTCGGGAACAGAAACAACAATACCTTCGATTTCACCTTTTTGTTGTAAAAAGCTATAAATATTATTTTTAGATAGTAAGAGTTCTTCAAGATAATCTTTAGTAACGGTACTTGGAGTGCGACCTTCAGCAAAATAAGCTAAATAATCATTTTCTTCTAAAGGAAGACGCATTTTAAAGTTAGCATAGGATTCAACAGCAGGATTATTAAGAGCTGTAATTTTTGCTGCTGTGCCTATTTCAATTTCATTATCTTCATAACTAATAAATGAAGGAATATATTCATCTTTATTACCAAGAGGATCATATTGAAATGTTTCTAATTCTTGATTACTATTTAATAAAGATATAATGGAATTAGTTGTCCCAAAATCAAGACCAATTTTTAACCCTGACATAAGTTTTTTTTGATATTCAACTTAAGGCTTAAAAAATTTCCAGGAAATCTCAAAAAATATTTGAAGTAAAAACCCAGGAAATCAATTATACTGTATTATAACATTTATATTCCTAACTAAGTCAAGTTAGTTTAGGTAAATATAGTTAAGATTTTCTCTAAAACCTTAGCATTTTGTCAACCGAATAATTTTTCAGTGAATCTACAGATACTATATGCGAATAATTGAAATTGGACATCCCGGTGTAGGTAAAACTACGTATATGTCAGCTATGTATGGCGCTCTACAACAAGAAATAAGAGGCTTTAGTTTGCGAGCTATGAATAATCATGAACATGAGCGACTTCTTCGTCTTTCCCAAAATATCCACAGGGGAGAATATCCAGACCCCACAGCTCAGCGTGATGAGTATCAATTTGGTTTATACTATCAGGGAAAAAAGATTTTTGATTTTTGTTGGGCGGATCATCGTGGTGGATCGCTCCGAGAAACTCAAAATAGCGAACAAGCACGATTACTTTTTAATGATTTAAAAAAGGCTGATGGAATTTTAATGTTTTGTGATGCTGAGGCTTTAGTATGTAAGAATAATCGCCATAATCAAATAGGTCGAATGATTAGCTTAGTAAACAATAGTGTTCAATGTTTAAACCATTCTCTAACTTTAGGAATAGTTCTGACAAAAACGGATTTAGTCCCTAACCTAAATAAACAGCATTTACAACCCTTCCAAAGTTTATTACAAGGCATATCGGCTAATAAATCTATGACAGGAAAAATAATTCCAGTGGCTTGTGGAGTTAAAAATATTAACGTAGAATTACCAGTGTTGTATGCTTTGCAAATTGGAATCAGCAACTATTTATCGGGTTTATATAAAGAAATGAGTGAGCATCAAAAAAAGGCTCAAAAATATCAACAAAAAAGCGAAAGCTTTAAAGGATTTTTGAAAGAAATATGGCAAACTCTTAATGAAGAACCGACATATAGTGAATTAGCTTCTGATAGTTATCTTAAAAGTAGGCAAACATATCAAAAAATACAACCTATTATTGAACCTGTAAAAACCTTAGAAACTTATATTAATAATGCTTCTACTTTATTAAATAGCTTGAACAATTAATAGGTTAATATATAATAATGATCAAGAGGTAAAGAATGACAGAAAAATGGGCAGCAATTATTTATGGTAGAACTTACGAACTAGATTTTCGCTTACTCGCTATTCCCAAGGATTTTAACGAAAACGAAAAAAAAGAGGTTGAAAAGTTAATAAATAGTACTACTAAAGAGCCAGAAAAACTTCAGGATAACCCTCGTTGGTGTTTATGGAAAACTAAAAATTACTGTATAGTAGGTATAACCTCTAGGGTCAAAGAATTATTAGCATCAGAAATTACTAGTGCTCAACAGTACACCCAAGATCAACATAATCGTACTCTTTATGTTTTTGTGGGTTATGTAGCTCGTCCTAAAAATGATGGCGGTTTTCCGCCTATTCCTGCTTATTCATATAAGGATTTAAGTCTATTTAAACCTCTATATGATTTAGTTAGACAACGTTGGCAAGAGAAAAGTTACAATAAAACTGTTCATCTGAGTAATTACGAAAGTATAAATTATTTATCAGTCAATATCAACCTACTAACTGAAAATGATGGAGATTTTAGTTCTACAAAACCTAATCAAATTAACCAGATATTCTCTAATACACTAGAAGAACGTGAAAAAGTTTGGCTAAAAGCTTCTAAAAAAATACAAATAAACAACGATACGGCATTTTCTCTCTGTTTAGAATCAAATAGTTATAGATATAGCCAATCGAGTTTATCAGATAATAATGAGCAATCAACATCTGAGCATAATTCTACGCAGCAAGAGAATACCAATAACACGTCTATTTCGCAGATACATCAAAATAAGAAACCAAGAAAATTATTTTTGAGAATCGCAAGTGGAATCAAAGGAATTTTAAGCAGAGATATTAACAAAGAATTAAGTAAATTAAGAAGTTTATTATCTAAATCTCCCAAACAACCACCACAATCTCAACCAAATACTGATATGAACTTTCAACTCAAGCCCACTTCTAAAGAACAATCTTCTAATTCAACCCAAAAAAAAGATCCTTTTTCTCTATAAATTATGAAAATTGTCATGTTAGGTCATACAGGAGTCGGAAAAACCACTTATATGGCATCTCTATATGGAGTAATGCAACAAGATATTACAGGGTTTCGACTTAAAGCTGTAGATAATCAAGAACACACCCGCTGGCTTAGTTTAGCAGAAGCTATCCGCCAAGGAAAATACCCTATGGCTACAGACCAAAGGAATGATTATGAATTTTATCTGAAATATCAGGGGCAAAAAGTTTTAAGCTTTTTTTGTGCAGATTATCGTGGAGGAGCTTTACGAGAAACTCAAGAAAGTGAACAAGCCCAGAAACTATACCAAGATTTAAAAACCGCGGATGGTATCCTTCTATTTTGTGACTCCGAAGCCTTGTTAATGGGGAAGCGCAGTATTAATCAAATTGGGCGAATGATTGCTCTAGTTAATAATGCTTTACAAAACTTGGCTCAACCTCTATCTTTAGGTATTATATTGACTAAAGTTGATTTAGTACCTGAATTTACTGAGCAATTGTTGACCCCCTTTGAAAGCTTAGTTACTGCCGTCAATAACAGTCATTTAATTACAGGGTCTTTTATTCCCATCGTCTGCGGGACAAAATTACTCAATATACCCTTGCCTTTGTTGTTTGTTCTGCACACAACTATTACATCTCAAGCTCAGACTTTCTATCAATCCTATGAAGACTTGAATGGCGCTGCCATAAATTACGAAAAAGAAAGCCTAAGTTGGAAAGCTGCCTTCACTGAAATATTCGACCAAGCTTGTGGAGAACCAACTAAAAAACAATTAGCTAAGGAAAAACAACAACTAGCGGAAAAAAATTTACGTGATTATGAATTAATTCGTCAACCTGCTGAATCCTTAAAAGCCTATCTTCGTTCATTACCAATAATTAATAAAGATTATGACATAGACTATTATTTCCAAACCCTAAAGAAATTGAAAACCGAAACAACTAACCAAGTTCTCAAAAACGTAGATCCGTTTTATATATTTGACTAAATTGAGGTATTATTGATGAATAAAAATATGAAAATTACCATGTTAGGCACAACAGGTGCAGGAAAAACCTGTTACATGCTCGGATTATACTCCGTTATGCAAATGGGTGTACAAGGTTTTAATTTAAGCGCTCAAGATCCTGATGTAGATTTAAGATTAACCGATTTATGGGATAGATTAATTGATGTCACAGGGGAAGATCGCTGGCCACCTGCAACTGCTAATGACCCTCAAACCTATGCTTTTTACTTTACCTATGCACTGCAACCCCTAATTAGTTTTGATTGGTTAGACTATAGGGGTGGGGCAATGACTGATAATTCTAGCGCTGAAGATACCCAAATTCTAAGAAAACGTCTTCAAAAGTCTGATTGCGTTTTTCTCTGTATTTCCGGAGAGTATCTGCAAGAACCAGCTAACCAGATGCAACTAATGTCAAAAGCGCGCAAAATGAAAGTTAATAATATGATACCCTATTTAATAGAATTAGGAAATATTATTAAACCATCTGAGCAAAAACCTTACCCAATTGTAATTACACTGACTAAGTATGACTTATGTGCTCATCGCCGTAAGGAAGTAATTGAAGATATTAAAACAATGTTTGCACCTTTATTTACTCCTAATTCTGGTTGGTTAGTGATGATTTGTCCAGTGAGTTTAGGGAAAGAATTAGCCGAAAACATTGCTAGTGGAGAAATTGACCCTAAAAATATGCACCTACCTTTAGTTTTTGCTGTTTATGCTAAGTTGAGAGAATTTTATTTAACTGAACAGGAACAACGTGATAATCAACAAAGCGTATTGGACCAACTTAGAAGTGGTAACTGGTTTGAACGATGGTTTAATAGTGCAGATATAGATAGAACTTCTCAAGGGATTGCATATCAACAAAAACAGATAGAGGAGTTGCAAAGAAAAATAGCTTTATTAGCTCAAGAACTAGAAAATACCCCTTTATTTCTAGGTGGAAAGGAGATCCAAATCTAATGACTAATCTAAAATGGGCGCCTTTGATTTACGGTAAAACTTATGAGAAAGATTTTCGATTTCTAGTTATTCCCGAAGATTTTAGTCCTGAAATATTGCAAAAAGTAGGAGAATATATAAAAGTTACCATGAAAGCGACAGAGCGATTACCCAATCATCCTCGCTGGCTGCTTTTGCGAGGAAGCAGAAATATAATAGGGGTTACTTGCATGGCACGAGAACTACTAAAGCAATCAGAATCTACAGAAGATGTTGACTACAGCCAAGATATCCAAGGCAGACCTATCTACGTTTTTGTAGGTTATGTTATTAAAGATTTAGACTTACCCTCAATTTTTTCTAGGGAATTAAATCACTATACTCCATTGTATGAGTATATAATCAAAAAATGGAATCAAAAAACTTATGACCAAGGAGAGCCTGAAAAAATTCCTTACTCGGAAGAATTGATAACTCTAGAATCAATTATCATCAAAACAGATACAGATAATTCTGACATTGATTCTTCACAATTAAATTATCGTGACTCTGCATCTGTTTATTTATGGTCTCCAAACCATGATGAAAGTCTATGGCGAGAAGCTTGTTTAAGTCAGTTACATCATTCCTCTCCTATTCTCTCTTTTTGTACCAACTTAGCAACCGTTAATGACTTTTTTAAAACCCCTTTTCTAAATGGAACAGCTTTTAACGTTAGTGATTCCCAACGGGAAATTATTTCTAAAGGTTCTCCAGAGCCTCCTATAATTACTCAACGTGATAAACGTAGAACAAATAAGAGAGAAAGTACTGGAGAACATATTAATTATGCACCAAATCAAGAAGAAGTCAATAGGGAAAATATTGACGAAAATTGGGCTAATTGGGTAGATGGTGACACAGAATCACAACCACCTACTGGTTCAGATTCTAATTTTAATACAAATATACATTATCGAGAAGATTTTAATAGAAGTAATTCCTCTGGAAGTATAATACAAGATGCTGGTCACACTCTTCTAGAAAGTTATGTATCTAGTGAAAGGATTAACCAGTTTCGCGATACCTATCAAAGGGGTAAAAATAAATTTAAAGAATTACTGGATTTATTATCAGAGCACCAAAATTTAGGACAAACTCAACGAGAATTAATTAATAAAAAAGTAAATATGGTGCAAATCTTATTAAAGAAATCAAAGCAAAACATGGAATTATTGAGAGATTTAAAAAACGCAGAATCATTCCTGAATGATGCTTTCAATTTAATGTCAGAAATTTTGCAAATTCTTCAGCAAAGAGATATAAAATTTGTAGATCCCAACTCCCCAAGCAAAAATCAATCTACAAAAAAAGACCCCTTTGATTTATAAATCTCAATATAGATTACCAAGGATTGAAGGGATCATCAGGCATTTTGCCTTTTTGGATTTTAGATTTTAAATCCTTAATTTGAGACTCAGCTTCTTCTAGTTTTTTACTAAGTTCTAAATTAGCTTGTTGATAACTTTTCAAAAGCGTATTTAGTGCCTTGTTTTTTTGTTGACTATTTTCTAAGGAAGTTCGCAATTGAGTTACCTCTTTAGTTAATCCCTCTAACTGTTGCTGTTGACTTTGATGAGTTTGTGTAGCTTCATTTAACTGTTGTTGAAAATGTGCTCTTTCTGTCCTTAGTTCACTCTGAGTTTTACTTAACTGTGCTTGTAACTCATAGTAAAACTCCTCTAATTTAGTTTTTTGGGACTTAGTTTCTTGAAGCGCTATGCTTAAATCGGATTGCTTTTGATTCGTTTTTTCTAGTTGAGATTGTAACTGTGCACATTCTTGCTGATAATCAGCTTTAGTTTTAGTGAACTCCTGTTTAATCTGTTCTATGCTTTGTAAAAGCTGGTGATTTTCTTGTTTAACTAGAGATAATTCTTGGACTTCGAGCAACTGTTGTTGATAATATTCCCACACTTTTTGAGCCCAAGTCAAATGTAAGTGTAATTTTTGCTCATATTCTGGGGGAATCCCTTGAAAAACAAGAGAATAATCCGATAAATCCCAACTACAGGTTTGACACTGATTAACATTATCTGAATTATGAACAGTTTGACAGACAGGACATTTTTTCATATTGTTTATCAGATAAGACCCTGAGTATCTTCAATCATAAAAGTCATTAAATCCGTCTCTGTCAACCTATTATCTCTAATAATACGGTTTTTTTGAGCACGAACAAGCTTTTCGTAAATATTCCTAACATATCTACCATTACCGAAAACTTCAGATCTAGATTGAAACTGACACTCAAAAATTGCTTGCATTGCTTCTGCAACCTTGTTATTATAAGTGTAATTGTTTTGTTGAGACATTCGGGCAAAGATTTGATACATTTCTGCGGCTGTATAGTCAGGAAAATCTATAGTGTAAGCAATACGCGAACTAATCCCCGAATTAGCTGCTAAAAATTGCTGCATTTCTTGAGTATAACCCGCGAGAATTACCACTAAGCGATCTCGATAATTTTCCATCATTGGTACTAATGTATCAATAACTTGTATCCCGTAATCATTACTAAAATTACTACGACTGAGAGCATAAGCTTCATCAATAAAGAGAACTCCATCCAAAGCTGATTCAATTACTCGTTTAGTTTTCTCTTCTGTCTGTCCTACGTATGCACCTACTAAATCATTGCGATTGACTTCGATAAAATGTCCTTTCTTGAGAAGACCCATAGCTTGAAAAATTTTACCAATTAAACGAGCTACTGTAGTTTTTCCTGTACCTGGATTTCCCAGAAATAACATATGGAGAGTTTCTTCTTGTTTAACCAGTTTTCCTACAGATTGAAGACGTTGATTAGCTTGTTGAGTAGCGATGATTTCTTGAATAGCTATTTTTACTACATTTAAGCCTATCAAACTATTTAATTGAGTTAGTAAATCCTTTAATTCTTGGTCATTATTACTAATCAAATATTGATATTCATTGGGTACATCTTCTAATTCAAAAGGTTCGGTGATTTGATTAAGTTGTTTTTGTACTAATCGATGTGCTCGTCTTTCATCAAGAATTTGAAAAACTTTTTCGACTCCTCTAGCATTAGCAAACTCTAAGTCTTGACTATTACAAAGATTCCCTAATAATTGAGGGAGAACTTTTTCTAAATTAGGTGCTACAGAAAGCTTTAATTTGTCTAAATGTGACTGAAAAATTGCTAACAATTCTGCTTCTGTAAAATCTTCAAACTCAATTTCAGCACTAAAACGGCTTTTTAATCCTGGGTTGGATTTTAAAAAATTATCTATTTTGTCGGGATAACCTGCGACAATTACTACTAAGCGCTCTCTATCTCTTTCCATTCTTTGCAGTAGGGTATCGATCGCTTCCTGTCCAAAATCTGCTTGCCCTCCTTCACTAAGAGTGTAAGCTTCGTCAATAAACAAAACACCATCTAAAGCACGATTAATATAATCATCAGTTTGGATAGCCGTTTGTCCCACATAACCTGCTACTAAGTCGGATCTAGTGACTTCAATCACGTGTCCACGCTCAAGTAATCCCAAATCCCGATAAATTTCCCCCATCAGTCGAGCTACCGTAGTTTTACCCGTCCCTGGATTACCTTTAAAGACTAAATGCAGTCTAAGAGAACTGAGGTCTTGTCCTTGTTTACGTCGTTCTATTTGTACTTGTAAAAAACTCTGACGCACTGAAATTAGTTTTTTGACTGAATTTAAGCCAATCATGGCGTTTAAGCGTTCTAAGGCGGGAGTTTCCCTAACATCTCCTGACAACCAGCCTTGGTTTCTAGCTTCTTTTAAAGATATTTCTGAACTATTATTAAAGCGAGCATACCAATAACTGAGTCTTTGATTTTCTGCGGCTAACCAACGATTTAAAGAATTAGCTATTTTCCAGTCCACAACTTTTTTTTGGGTTAGACGGAAGTAATCTCGCAACCCTTCTATTTCTTGACGATCTGGTGAACCTACATAGACAAAGTTAATATAATCTTGAGTGACAGGATTACGATTGACAATTTGTTCAGATAAGAGAATAAAGCCGATTTGGTGGCAAAAACGTTGCAGTTGAGTCAGATTTTCATGGTCAAAAATAAAAATACAAAGATTTTGATTACTAGGAGGTAAACGAAACCAATCATTCATCCTGCCAAATAATTCTCTTTTTTGGTCAAACTGATTTAAATCTTCAGCTTGAGAAAAGACAATAGCTGATTTTTGGGTAGAATCAGTCATCGCTGTTTGAAAGTAAGACAATATACTTACATCCTGTAAACGTGTTGGTGGTGTTGTAGATGAGGTTTGAGTTGGGGAAGAGACAGATTTAGATTTTGCCACCAATCGTCTATTTCCTAATGGTCCTGGAGTGACTTTAAAAGGACGATGATTAGCTTCTAATTTTTGGTCAACTTGGGAAGATTTAGAACCAGATAAACAACGTTCTCGCGATTGAGCATCTAAAAAGTAAAGTTTTTTGACTCCTGTGTAAAACAAAATTCTTTCATAGCCATGATCTTGCAGATAACTATGAAGAATTTGCTCTATATCTTGTAGTAATAAATTTGGAGTACAAAAAGTATCATTGGTATTAACCCCATAAAGTACTAGAAACCTGTCTCCCCGTTGTAAATTTAGTCCTCTTGTAACTCTTGCAACTGTCATAACTGTGCTTAAATTCTTTGTTGTTTCAATTCGGTTTCTTGCTTAGCGATAGGGGTCACAGAATTGATCATTGTTTCTATGTCTTGCACTGGTAAGGGATTTTGCTCACAAATCATTGACCCGGATGCTTCAATTCCTTCTTGAGCTAATAAACTAAAAATGGCTTGTGCATTGCTTTGGGTAGCACTTTCATCTATTAAAATATTACTAAAAGTATTAATGGAAACTGTATTATTACCAAATTCTTGAGCAGGACTAATAATAGTCACCACTTCATCCCCACTAATATTTTTGACTTTAACTGCATAATTGCGCCGTAAATCTTTATTTTCATAACCAGAAGTGTCTAGACTATAACCTAATTGTTCTAAAACTTCAGCCACTCGCTCTGCTATTTCTGCTCTCACTTGAGAACTTAAGATAGATAATCTTGCTTCTTCGAGAATTTCTGCTAACCTTGGTTCTAATGTTTGAATTTGGTTACTAATTGCTTCTACTGCTTCTGTGGTTAAGGTTTTTTCCTCATCAATTAAGCGCTTTTCTAACTTTTCTAATTGATTTTGATATTCACTGAGTTTTCCTTGAGTCCAGTAATCTACTTGAAATTTTAGAGCTTCTCCTTCTGTATCTGCTTCTATAACATACTCTCGATTACCATGAACTTCTGTAATTAAGCTTCTTAAGTCTTCTAAAGCTGCTTGATAGAAAAGTTGCCAGATTCGTTCTTTTTGTTCAAGTTCAATTCTTAAATCAGTTAGTTCTAAGTAAGTTCTTTGCACCATTGAGATTGCTGCTTGAGCTAATCCCTGCTTAATATTAGTACGAGCTAAGTTTAATTCTTGTTGTAGGATATCAAGTTTACCAGGAGCAAAACGCTCACAATCATAGTCACTTTGAAGACTTTGCCAAATCTGTTCAACATCAGCTATCCAATCCCTAGCTAATGCTTGTTGCTGCTCTAAATTATTGACGACTTCGTCTATTTGCTCTTGTAATAAACGCTCACCTATTTTTCTAGCTTCTCGCTCAGTTTCTAAGAGTTCGGAAAAGTTTTGGGTTTGTTGTTCAATTAATTGCAAATATTCCTGACGCTGCTGTTTTTGTTTCATTTCCATAGCTTGAAGAGAAGACTGAAACTGTTGACGTTGCTCATTAAGTCTTTGTTGACTTTGCTGTTCAATTTGAGCCAGTTGACTCTTCATCTGTTTTACGTTTTGTTGTTGATGCTGCGATCTTTGTTCTATGTGTGCTATTCTTTGCTGAAATTCTTGCCTTGTACTTTCTCTTGCTTGCTCTAATTGCTTAGGTAAATCTTGTTGAACTATTTTAAGTTGGTTTTCTTGTTGTCTTAAGCGTCTTAGCTCTGATTCATTAATTCGGACTTGTTGTTCTTTTCTACCACTCATATTTTTTTTCCTTCACTAATCACTATTTTAATCTATTTTTGAAATAAACTTGATTTACTAATTTAAAATTATAAACTACGTAAGTAGGCATGGTCTAAATCACCGTAAAAAACCTCGGTTACTTCGGTAGTTTCTACGTCTGTACGTAAATCTTTAACCATTTGGTAGAGATCAAAAACATAGTTACGAATTTAATTACCCCAAACTGCTTCTACCATCTCTCCCCTAATTTAGGCGATCTCCTGTGCACATTATTCGTGAGCAATAATCTTTTGGCGACACAAACAATTATTGTTAAGTTTTGTATCTGCGGCTTTTCCGCAGATAGCCCTGTCTTGATTTGCAAACCATTTAAAAAGAAATATTTATTAGTATTAAAATACTACAACTGCATCTTCTCCCCGGCGGTCATACTTCGCTGTAGTAATTTGTGAAACATGATTTACTAATTGATAAATTATCACCAAATAAACCTTTATATCTAAAAGATTACTAATAAAAGTACGATAGCCGTCGTACACTTTTATTCCAGCCTCCACCCCCTCTTTTGCAGAATATATAACAGGAGGCTGGAGGAAAAAGGTTGTTATGTTTAGGTTTGAGCTTTAACAAATATCCTAATCAACTCTTTCTCTGCTATACAATACTGCTTGGTCTGTCATTCTTCTTCTTTCTTCTCGTTATTCATTTTTCCTTGTTAGGTTTATCGCTATTTGTTAATTTTTTTTCTGAAGTGGGATCTTACCAAGCAAGGGCTACGCGATCGCCTTACAGAAAAACGGGGTTCAATTCGTTCAGTAATTGTAGGACTGGAGTTGAGAGATGAGCTTAAGATTTTACCAGATAATGAGGTGTTGTTACTTTTAAACAACTTGCTAAACAACTTTGGACGTCGTTTTAGTTTTGACACTCAAGTTTTTCAGAGTCCAGGACAACTTTTGTTACTACTTTAAAAAGCTTCTCAATGAGTATCTCAATCATTATCTGAGTTAGATATACCTTTTCGATAACCTGACATAGAACCATTTATCTTTCTTTATTCTAATTAGAAGAGATGCTCCAAGAAAAAAAGATGCCGAATTAAATTCAGCATCTTGTATGACTGTGTAAAATTAGAAATCAATCAAAGATTCTTCTAGTTCATTTAGTTCTGATTCTAAACTGTTTTCCAGTTCTTGTATGTCTTTTAAAAGAGGATTTTCAAGGGTTAGAGAAGATTGCAATTGGGAGAGACTTAATTCCAGCTCAGATGCTTTAAAATCTAAGATTTCTTTAAAGATATTGACTCTTGTTTCCAACTCTTTAACTTTCTTATTACGAAGTTCTAGACCTTGGTCATAAGTTTTAGCTTTTACCGCTTCTGTTTTGAACTGATTGATTTCCTCTGCAAGAGATTTGATTTCCTCCTCTAAAGATTGTTGAACTATAATCCCCATATCATTTTGGTTTTGAGGAGAATTATAAAGCTCAAAAGAATAGACTTGAGAAACCTTTTCAGCATCACAATCCTTAACTAGTTGTTTAATTGAGTTGAGAAGGTCTTGGTATTGAGAAGGGCAAAAGTATCCTCCACCATTGGGATTGATTCTGACACAAAATTTAGTCGTAAAGCGTCTGAGAAGCAAGCGGATATCTTCTGCTGTAGCTTCAATTTGTTTTTCAATCTCTTGCTTAAGTTCAATTAGAAAGATGTTGAAATCTTCTTCTGGTAATGTTGTAGAGTCAATAAGCTTTTCGCTGATTATGTCATTTTCTAATTTGACTATGGCAGCGCAATTATACTCTAGTACTTCCTGATACACATCAGCTTTTTCCGAAACTATTCCCAGAACAATTTCTTGATTATTGCTTTTGATGTACCGTAGTAGATAACCATTAAGCCCCTTTCGGCACTTACTAACCGCTTTTTTGAAGGCTGAGTGGTAAGCTTTCTTGTTAGGATGAAGACATGAAGGAATCTGATTGATTTGAATAAGTTGTTGGAACAGTTTCCAGCTTATGTGTAGTTCAGGTGTGACTTTCCAACTTATGATTGAACCTAGTAAGTTTCCGCCTTGCTGCTTAAGATTATCTTGAGTTTGTTTAAGGTCATTGATGTTCATGGCTTATATTTGAGTAGAGTAATTGTCATCAAAAATGAGGCGTAAGCCGATAACAGGTTCAGAAAATACTCAAAGAAATATTGAGTATTTTCTCAAGAAAGTTTTCCTATGATATTTTGGCAATCTCTAAACTTTGAAGTTTTTCAGGTATTTTTGCTGTTATTGCTACTAAAACTTCATCAGGTTGTTCTTTGCAGATTCGTTTAATTTCGGCTAAAATTAGTTGTTTAGATTTGGCAACACCATTGCGTTTTTGCTGTATGCTAAGAGGACGACAAAGTTGACGAAGTTCCCGGAAATTAAGATTTTCGATGATTTCTTTAACTTCATCATGAAGGGAAATTGATGTAAGTTGAGATTTTTGAGATAATTTGACTAGGGGTTGATTTTTATCAGCAGAGTTTGTGTCTATCTGGGTTTCTTGTGATTTTTGACTTTCAGCAATGTTGAGAGGCGCTTCCACTGCTAAAAGTTCAGAAACTTGTGAGTAAAAATCTTGTTTTTCTTCTCTTAGAGTAGGAGGTGTTTCTAACAGCCAAGACAAGAAATAAAGATAAACAATAAATAAAACAAAAGAAAGTCCTAGATTTTCGAGTATCATGTTATTAATCTCCTTTGAGAATTGCCAATAATGATGACAATTTTTTGTCACTAATAATTGCGTTAGCAAAAAAAAGTCTCAGTTTATTTCTGAGACTAAATATTTTTAATCGCCTGCATTACACTGACAAACAGAGAAGATTTCTGCTATTTCCCCAACCGAAAATTCCTCGTAAATATTATTGAGAACTTCACTGTAGAAATTTTGATTAGTTATGTGGCATCCTAGAATTGCCTCAACAAAACTTTTGGAAAAATCCACAGATAAACTACTGTATCTCAAGGATTTGACGAGATAATCCTGGTAATCTATTACTATTAGGGGAATTGTCAATCTTATTTCCGAATTTGTTTCCAGTACAACTTTGATAAAATTGAAATGAGTTCGCCCTTTAGGAATTAGATTGCCATTGAAAGGACATTCATTCCAAGGTATAATAATTTTATCTTCAAGGCAGACTCGAAAACAAAAGAAAGGGATAGTTTCAACCACAGCTAATCTGTATTCAATTCTGCCTTCTTGAAAACCTTTAATTTCACTTGGGGTAGGATTGGTTGCACACCAAATCAACTCCCAGTTACCACTTTCTTCTTCGGAAATAAAATAACTTAGTTGACCTCCTTCTTTTTCTAAGGGACGATAAAAAGGAGTATTTATACTTATTGCTAGCATAGTATGTAACCAAATTGTTTTCTTTAAAAATGGCGCAAGCCAAATTAAATTTACAGACATAAAAGGTTATTACTGTAAGCAGAAACTTGAGAGTTATTTACTGAAGAGATTAGTAAAAGTTAAAATGAGCAATCATTTATAATTAACATATAATCTATATTAGAGATAATAAGGCTAATCCGATGTCTAAAAAACTATTTCTAATTGAAGCTCCAGGAAAAGTTAAAAAATTAAAGCAAATTCTCGGACAAGAATACATTGTTAAAGCCAGTGGTGGACACATTCGTCAACTTGCCCAAGACGGAGAAGATAATCTGGGTTTCGAGTTGAGTAAAAATCGTATTCTCTGCCGATTTATTCCCAGAAACACCCAAGCCCAAAAAATTATAACCGAATTAAAACAACTAGTCCGAAACGTAGATACAGTAATTCTAGCTACCGATGAAGACAGAGAAGGAGAGATTATCGCTTGGCATCTTCAAGAAGTCCTCAATCTTCGTAATCCTCAACGTGTAACCTATAGAGAAATTACCCCTACTGCGGTAAATGCGGCTTTACAACGCCCTCGTCAACTAAACTTAAATTTAGTCAATGCTGCTTTAGCTCGTTCCGTTTTAGATAAATTAGTAGGTTTTAGAGGCTCACCCCTAGTCTGGAAATTAGGAAATGGGGCAAAATCTATCGGTAGAGTACAATCAGCAGCTTTACATATTCTCTGTCAAAGAGAAAGAGAAATTCAAAACTTCAAACCTCAAGATTACTGGCAGGTTTCGGTAACTTATGCTGAAGGATTTAAAGCCTATTATTTAGCGGAAAACTCGGCAAATTTAACTAACGAGACTGTTTCTGAAGACAGAGACGATGCAGAAGAAGGGGAAAATCAGAAAATTACCTCCACCAAAGTTTTAACTCAAGCTGAAGCAAATCGATTAGTAGATATTGCGCGTCAATTTCCTCACCAAGTTATCAAAGTTGAAGGTAAAACAGTTAGCAAAACACCTCCTCCACCCTTTACTACTTCTTCCCTGCAACAAGCCTCTGGTAGTCGTCTTAAATGGAGTCCTGAGAAAACTATGCAGGTAGCACAAAAACTTTATGAAGGGGGATATATCACTTATATGCGAACTGATTCGGTATATTTAGACCCCCAATTCTGTGCAACAGTCAAACAATGGTTAGCAGAAAAAGATCCTCAAAATGTTCCTGACAAAGTTACTTCATTTCGGCAATCTAAGACAGCACAAGAAGCACACGAAGCTATTCGACCTACAGATATTCGTAAAGCCTCAGCAGAATTAAAACAGGAGGTTTCAGAGGAAGAATTTGAGTTATACTTACTTATCTGGCTGAGAACCGTTGCTAGTCAATGTAAACCTGCACAGCTTACCAAATCTAAGATTATTACCCAATCTGGTAATGTATTCTGGCAAGCGAAAGGACAAGTTGTGGTATTTGCAGGCTATGGTAAGTATTGGAAAGATTTGAGCGCCGATTTTGTACTTCCCCAAGTAAACCAAGGACAATCTTTAACACTGACACAAGCCAATCATGAAAAGAAACAAACTCAAGCACCACCTCGTTATAGTGAAGCTAAATTAGTACAAATAATGGAGCGTAGAGGAATTGGGAGACCTTCTACTTTTGCACCTACAGTCAAAACTTTAAAAGAACGAGGTTATGCTGAAATACAAAAACGACAACTGCAAGCAACTAATTTAGGATTAGAAGTAGATGCTTTTTTAGAAAAAACCTTACCAGAGTTGTTAGAAGCTGAATTTACTGCTCAAATGGAAGATAAACTGGATGCTATTGCTTCAGGACAAGAAAATTGGGAACAATATATTCTTAATTGGAATAATAATTATTTTGCTTTAGCATTGGTTAAAGCCTTAAAGATTATTGAGAGTCAACCTTCTAGCCTACCTCGCCAAAACAATACTGCTGTTAAAGAGTCTAAAGTAGATTGTCCTTCTTGTGGAAAAAAAATGAAAGAAATTCCCTCGAAATCAAAAAAACTGCATAAGAATTATTTTCTAAAATGTTCTGGTTGTGAAGCAGTTATGTTTTATAATAAGTGGCGTAAAACTTGGGAACTTCCTAATAATAAATAATATTTTGAGCTAAGACGGCGATCGCCGTTTTAAACTAATAATGGAGTAACGATCATGATTAATCTCGAACAACTACAACCGTGTATAACGAACTCAGCTTAAAACCAGTTTGCGTGATTATGAATCCTGTATTAAGGTAATTAACACAGTAGAGAAGTTACAAGGCGGAGAAAGAACGTTTGAAAGAGCTTTTTATTCTTTCTGCTCATACTTACGTGATTTACGCCGTTTAACTACATATTGATATAATTTCTCGGCTTCTTCTAGGTTTTCACACAAATGTTCTTTGCGTCCACCTCGCCTTGATACTTTATCTCCCCAAACCCTACAGACTAGCCAATTTTTGAATAAGTCCTGACTGATATCACAGTAGTACCAGCGTGTACCGCGCTCCCAGAATGAATACTGCTTTGGCATATATATTACAAAATGAATTAAAAAGAGTTAAGAATATTCACTTTAGAATGCCAGTCCTCATCATAGCGAAAAACTAGTACATGAAAGTTGGCATCATATTTCAGATTTTCTCTTTGAATACGATCGCCTTCTTGTTGTTCAGGATGATCATGAATACTACCATCACAGAAAATAGCGACTTTGGCATCTATATAAACAAAGTCAGGTTTAACATTGACTTCAGGAATTAACATTTGAGCAGCATCAGGGAGTTTAATTCCTTGTTGATATAATTCGGCTAAAAACTCTCTTTCAAAATCTGAATTAGGATCAGTTTGAGCTAATAATTTTTGATATTGCACCTCACGGGAATCACCTTGACTATGACGCTCGATGTTACTATTGAGCAGTTGTTCTAAGTAAGGATGGATAACATTGCGGTTTAATAACGGGTGATCAAATTGATTGCGATAGGATAACAAACATTCATAACAGGCTTGGCTACAGCTTTCTTTTGGTTGTGTAAAATGGCAAATATCAAGGGCTTCTGCGGCTAATTTTGGCAAAGCGTTTTTATCTTCGAGTATCTGAGATAAAACTCCTGCACCCCCTTCGGATGCTTCCCAAAATAAAATATACTGTCCTTGTCCTAAACGCTCTGATGCTAATTCATTTTCTTCTAATTTATAGACTCCCTGAATAGCTCTTTCTAGGGCATATTGAAAACTGGCTAAAAATGATTCTGAGTTATCTTCAGGAATTTGTAAGGGTTTCACCAACAAAACATTACAGGTGTCTTCCACTAATAAATGCACTTCTGTTTGTAAGATATTTATATCTTCTTGAGTTTTCGCCTCACCCCAAACACCAGTAGTAACATTGAGCTTGAAACCTCTTTCTTGACTATTTTTTAAACCTCGATTAATACGCCAAACATTGGCAGTATCTCCATAGGTTAACTCCATGATTTGACTACCATCATCAGTAATAACAGTGGCTAATTCTTGCTTACCGCCATTGAAACGAAAATGAGTGGTAATATTGTAGCCATACTTAAGTCTTTCTTCCTCATCGCAAGTTATACGTTCTCTTCTGCGAGTTAACATAGTATCCATGTTGAGAACTCGATTTAATTTAGCTGGATTTCCATAACTATCAGGAGTAATTTTGGTTTGACAATTTTCACATAAATCCCTTAACCAATCATCTCCTGTATGAAAATAACCACAATTAGGACAAAAAGCAACTCTTTGATAAGCACTTTCAATCCCTCTGACGGGAATACGAGTTTTATTTAGTTGAAATTTACTGCCCTCATAATAAACAATATTTTGTGGGGCAAATTCTCTAATCGCCACTACACGAGGACGGGAAATAAATTCCCCTTCATCTCCCGTAGGAATATAAGCCCTCACCGGAAGACGAGGAAAGTTATAACCTGGAAGAAATCCTTCTGAGGCAAAATAACGATAGGGATAAAATTCCAATTGACTTTGATTTTTCCCTTGTTTAATTTGCCCTACGAGTAAATCAATTTGTCTTTGCGCTTCTCTTTGCAAGGCTTCAGCATTACTTCTTTCTTCTTTTGTTGTCCCTCCTGTGGCTGAGCGATCGATTACTTCACGAGACGATTGTAATTGTTTCACGGCATCTTGATAAAGTTTTCTCCAGCGATCGCACCCTCGGTCAAAACTAATTAAAGCATTATCTAAGGTAACCTTTAGCCAGTCTTCATTATACCAAGATGCTTTGGCTAAATCTTGTTGGCAGAATAAATCTTCTAAAATCAGCTTCGTTGCCTCAAAACAATCTTGTAATTGAGATGGAGTTAAAGACAATTGATTTTTAACAGTCTCTTTGAGAGGATAGCCTTCTACTTCTAAATCTAAAATTTGATTCATGGAGTTGTCTAAATATAACCCTGTATGAGCTAACCAGATAGAATGAAGATGAGACTTAATTAAATCTTGATTACCTAATTCTAATTTAGGGGGAACAACAACTCCGGCTACCATTTGTTCTTGTCTTTTGAAGAAGTATTGATCATGTCCACTACCAACCGCAGCATAAGTAATTACTAGTGCTTCTTGCCCACTACGTCCAGCCCTACCACTACGTTGAGCATAATTAGCAGGGCTAGGGGGCACATTACGCATATGAACTACATTGAGATCCGCTATATCAATGCCTAACTCCATAGTGGGGGAACAAAATAAAGCTGATAATTCTCCTTGACGGAAACTATCTTCTCTTTGTTGACGTTGTTCATTTTTAACTTGTCCGGTATGTTCTCTCCCTTCTAAGTTTTGGGTACTTAAATTACTGGAGTCATAAAAGTTTTGAAAAAAGTGATTAACTTCAATTTCTGTTTCTTCACTTCCTTGTAACCTTTTAGATGTCATAAGATCTAGGGGAATACTGGTTACTTTTTCTGCTTTCCAAATCAGAGAGTCAATCCGCAATTGCACTTGATCATTGTCTTTCAATAAATAACCTGCATCTGCTAAAGCGTTAATTAATGCTCTAATGAGTTCGTCATATTCGGTTTCAGGAAGGGGATATTGTCTATTATGCCAAGTATTAGGAGAACGCAAAAATTGAGCTATTTTACTTCTAGGAGTCAATTTAGCAATATTTTTACCCTTCCTGAAAGCTGTTAAAGATGCCCAACGAGCTTCATGTAAATATTCATATTCATCAAATGTCCAAGGCTCTTTAATTGCTTGTCGTACTTCTCGTTTCAATTTTTCTACTTGTTCGGGTTGCAATAAATCAGCATCTAAGACTAATTCTTTGCGTAGTTGATTGAGAACAGTTTGAATAATGCTATAACGTTGATCCGGTGTGGCTTGTACAAGTAAAGGATGGTTCTGTTTTTGCCAAAATTCCTGAACTTGACATATTTCTTTTAATCCTTCATATTCGATCGCCAATAAACCACATTGCTCTAAATTGGGTTGAACAATTCGCCATCCTTTTCTTAAGTCTTCATAAAGACGATATTCAATTAAATTACGGAATACTTGTTCGTTTCTTCTTTTCCCTGGTGCTCCTTCATATTCTGCTGGTTGCTTGGCGTAATCTTGTTGCGATAAACCCATTTTGGCGACTACTTCTTGAGCTAACTCTTGATGGGTAAGGGTTTTTTGTTCTTTTAAAGCACTATTAAGGGCAGATCTAAGTAAGCTAGTTTGCACAAAGTCGTTAAAATGACCTGCTTGTAAGGAAGCATCTTGACGATTATCCGTAAAACTCAGAATTTTTTGCGCTGTATCAGCAATAGCTGGACTTTGGCGTAAGCGATTAACAGTGGATAAACAGAGTAAAGTAGTTGTTGTGCTACGTCCTTCACTACTCAGACGAGTTAATTTGGTAAATTCGTTCTTTTTGCGATCATGAACTACGCCACAATTAAGACAGGTGAGAAAGGGTTTAGGAATAAACCAATAACTTGTACCCTTGAGTAAAGAAGTAGTAATTTTACCTTGGGGTAATATCTGCAATTTACGGGGGATAAAGTCTTGATATTCTTTGCTGACTACTCTTCCTTCTCGTTTTGTTTCTTTAAACCAAGATTCAGGAAGGCGATCGAGATCTGTAATTTCATCCCATAAATCAGGTTCATCGGGGGTTAGATAACCTTCACGAATATTGTTATCTTCCCCATTAAAATCTAAAGCATTGGGTAACATGGGGCGAACTTCTTGCCTATCTTCGTCATAGTGAACAAAATAATACTCCTGTCCGCATTCTCGGCAAAATACTAAAGGATATAAAAGGCGATTGCCTGTGGTGCTATATTGTCCTTCTAAAGTTAAAAATCGTTTTTCAGCATTCTCCGCCGTTGCATAGACACTCCCCCCTTGAGAAATAAATTGATGGAGGCGAAAAGCTAATCCTTTGGTTTTACTACCCCAGAGAAACATCTGTTTGAGGATTGCTAAACATTTATCTTCAGGGGTATTAGTTTCTTGGGCAAGTTGAGAAGCCCCTTGAGAAAGAGAAATAGGAGTCCGTCTAATTAAATATCCATCCTCATCATCTAAACCAAAATTCATCTCAATCCATGCTGATAAGGGATGATTTTGAAATGCTTTGAGAGTTTCATGATCTTCACCCTCTTTACCAAGGGTTGGGGGGATACCCTGATTATTAATTACCAATTGCAATTCTTGGACTGTGGGATAGGGGCGTTTAATGGAAGGTTCTAAGGTTTCGTCAATAACATTATTAGGTTTTACTTCTACCCCAAATAATTTACTCGCCACCTCTGCTACAGTTTTTTGGCGATCGCCTCTTTTCCCTTCGGTGGACATAGTTGCACTTGTACCAATACAGAGCAGTTTTTGACCGCATCTTTGTCTTAATTTACGGATTAAAATAGCTACATCTGCTCCTTGACGACCTCTATAAGTATGTAACTCATCTAAAACAAGGAATTTTAAATCAGCAGAAGCAACTAATTTTTCTTCATAGGTACGACTGAGCATTAACTCTAACATGACATAGTTAGTTAAGATAATTTGGGGCGGATTATTTTGAATCTCGGTTTTTTTGCTCAGATTTTCCTGTCCTGTATATTGTTCGACTCGAATATGAGTATTAGGCACTTGAGAGAGAAATTTATCAAATTCTTCCTTTTGGGAGTTAATTAGAGCATTCATAGGATAGACTAAAATTGCTCTGACTCCCTTAATTTCTGGATGACGCAGTAAATCATCAAAAATTGGGACAACATAGGTCATACTTTTTCCTGAACCTGTGCCAGTAGTTAACACATAAGCTTCTTGACGATGAGCTATTCTAAAGGCTTGTTCTTGGTGATAACGAAAAGTATAGGGAGTGCCATTTCTAGTAAAATAGTGTTTTGTCTCGGGATGCAATATCCCTTCTGTGATTAATTCGGTAACGTTTTTCCCCTGTTTATAAGCAGGATTAAGCTGAATCAAAGGATCTGGCCATAATTCTCCTTTTTCTAATTCGTCCTCGACAAACTGCTTAATTTTAGGGTCACGAATTTTTAAAAAACTTTCGATGTAGCTACGATAATCCTCAATGATTTCATTACGGAGATTAAATATATCTAATGACTCTATTTTATCGGTTTTTTCTAGGGATGTCTGGGGAGTTATTTCTGACTCTGAAGGGGGGTTAAACTTTTGTTTAAGTTGATTAGTGAGGGTTTCTGAGAGGGTATCGAGATTAATTATTTCTGTTAATTTAGTAAAATCCCAATCTCCGGTAATTTGACCAAAAATAAGCTCTAATTGTTCTGCCGTTATACTTTCTACTCCAGAACAGTCTAACATTACATTACCTTGACCAATTAACATAATAAATGGTGTCAGGGTTGTTTGCTCTTGTTGCAGTAATTCTTGGAGTTTAACGGGTATTTTCATTGGTGGTTTTTCCTTATCAACTGTTGCTTATTTGATTTAAATTAAATATATTTTAACGAGGGAGATTTTCTTATCTATCAACCTGATACCAATAGAGAGCGAGACTTCATTATATACCTATAGGGAGCGAGACATATACCAATAGGGAGCGAGACATATACCTATAGGGAGCGAGACGCTCCCACTCCCATGAACAATCCTTTTCCATAGGAATGTGAGCATCTTGCTCACTACTTCTCCTGATGCCTATAGGGAGCGAGATTTCATTATGTACCTATAGGGAGCGAGACGCTCCCACTCCCATGGGCGCAATCCTTTTCCATCGGAATGTGAGCATCTTGCTCACTAATTCTCCTGATGTCTATAGGGAGCGAGATTTCATTATGTACCTATAGGGAGCGAGACTTCATTATATACCTATAGGGAGCGAGACGCTCCCACTCCCATAGGCGCAATCCTTTTCCATAGGAATGTGAGCATCTTGCTCACTACTTCTCCTGATGCCTATAGGGAGCGAGATTTCATTATGTACCTATAGGGAGCGAGACGCTCCCACTCCCATGGGCGCAATCCTTTTCCATCGGAATGTGAGCATCTTGCTCACTAATTCTCCTGATGTCTATAGGGAGCGAGATTTCATTATGTACCTATAGGGAGCGAGACTTCATTATATACCTATAGGGAGCGAGACGCTCCCACTCCCATAGGCGCAATCCTTTTCCATAGGAATGTGAGCATCTTGCTCACTACTTCTCCTGATGCCTATAGGGAGCGAGACGCTCCCACTAAAATAGAATTAACAACTTTCCCATAAGAAGGGATAATTTTCTGGTATATTAACGTATTTTGCTTTAACTGGATTTTGTTTAATATATTCCCATGTATTTAAAAATTGTTCACGATCTTTCATTAAAATATCATAACGTCCATCTTGCCATACTTTACCAATATGTTTCATTACTTGGGGAATTTGTTTAGCACTATAGCTTTTTATACTGTGTAAAATACTTCCAATTGACCAATATTCAGTTTCTGATTTAGAATAAGGTTTAATTAAAAGGTGAACATGATCTGACATAATAACTGCCATATATAAAAAATAGCGGTTTTCATGAAAATGTAAACAACAATCTAAGACTATTTTTCTGGCTTCATCGTTTAATTCTAATCTTTCATAAGTGTTAAAGGTGACGAAATAAATTCCGCCTTTTATTTCCAATGTTGGTAATGGTTTTTTATAGGGCATTTTAGATTATCAACAAAAACATCTTTAATTAATTATATTTTTATATTTGGAATGTGAGCATCTTGCTCACTACATCATAACAAGTTTCTTATCTATCAACAGGGAGCGAGACGCTCCCACTCCCATGAACAATCCTTTTCCATCGGAATGTAAGCATCTTGCTCACTACTTCTCCTGATACCAACAGAGAGCGAGACTTCATTATATAGCTATTGGGAGCGTCTCGCTCCCACTCCCATAAGCGTACCGCGAGCGCGGATCTTTTCAAGATCGCAATCCTTTACGTAGGAATCTGAGCATCTTGCTCACTACATCATAACAGCTCTCAAGATTTTCTTATATATCCCAAAAAAAAAGATTTTATTCTAAGTATAATTTAGGATGACTATAAAGTTTGTTATTTTCTTTAATTGCTATTAATTTATCTCTTTTAATCCATTGACGTAAAGTTGTTTCTTTTACCTGAAAATAATCACTTAAATCTCTTAAGATTAATAGTTTTTCTTTTAATCTTAAAGCAGTAATAATCATTTTTTCTAATCTAGGCTTTAATCCTAAATATAATAACTCTTTTAATAAACTATAATCACCCATATCTAAGTTTTTTTTAATCGCTGATAAGTCAGAAGTGGCAAATCCCTGATGAAAACCTATATCTGCAAGTTCTAAGGCTTGATAATACTTAGTTCTTTCTGATAATTCAAATCCTTTAATCACAAGAGGAGGATAGCCTTGGGAAATGGCTAAATAATTAAGTAAAATTCTGCCAACTCTACCATTACCATCTTGAAAAGGATGGATACTTTCAAATAAGGTATGAATACGGGATAATGCTTCTAAAATAGGATAAATTTGCAAAGAATTTTTGCTATATTCACAAAAAGTTTTTACATAACTTTCAAGATCAAATTCTGGGGGTTTTACTTTTGCTCCATGAATAATAATTGGACTGATTCTAAACTTACCGCAATAATAACTATATTTATCAATTCCTCTTAATAATTGACTGTGAATAGTCCGAATTAAAGCTAAGTCCAAAAAAATTGATCCTTCTCGATAATATTGTAGTCCCAAATCATAAACAAATTGAGATGTACGATAATAATTTAATATTTCTGGTTGGGTTTTTTTTCCTTGTAATACAGCTTTTAGTTCTTCTTCGGTGGCAAAATATCCCTCAATAGATAGTGAATGTCTGGTGTCTTCTTCTAACATATATAACCATTCTTGGTTTTCGACTATGGCTTCGGGGAGTTTACCTAATTCATCTAAGAGTTTTTTTCTTTTGCTGATACTGTCACAATTACTATGAGGCATTTGTCGGTAAAATGGGCTAAAAGTATTGAAAGTTAATGCTTTCACTTACTGTAACAGTTTTTGTGATTTTTGCTGATTGTTACACCTCATATCAAGTTCGGGTGAATATTTACCCTGAATCCTTACATATTTATTAGCTCCCACTCTCATAAGCGCTCGCCTTTCCATCGGAATGTGAGCATCTTGCTCACTAATTCTCCTGATACCAACACAGAGCAAGACTTCATTATCTAGCTATAGGGATATAGCTATAGGGAGCGAGACGCTCCCACTCCCATAGACGCTCGCAATCCTTTT
>RECR01000069.1 GCA_007693955.1 Gloeocapsa sp. DLM2.Bin57 | reverse complement strand
AGGACTGAAAATCCTCGTGTCGGCGGTTCAAATCCGCCTCCTGGCATTTTATTGTGTTAACGGTTTTCTTTTAAAATCAAGGGTTAGTCAGAATCCGTCATTATCAAAGCACGGTTTTTGTGTTTCGCCTAATATATCCTAAAGTACCCTCAAGTTACCTCAAAAGACTAATGATTTTAGGCAAATTTTAGGCGCATATGGATTTGAAAACTAGACTAGAACAAGCTAATCAACGTCTCAAAGAAGATGGTTATCGCATTTCTATATGTCTTAACGGACTGAAAAATTTACTAGTATTACGGGGAACTTTCCCACCTAAACCCGATTCGGGAAAAGATCGCCCCTATCAACAGCGTCTTTCTTTACATCTTCCTGCTAATCCTAGGGGTGTTAAGGAAGCGGAAAGGGAAGCTAAGTATATTGGCGCTTTATTGGAGCGTCGGGAGTTTTGCTGGGATAAGTATCTGGTTCATCGTCAACAAGATCAAGCTGATACCTGTGCTGCGTGGATCGCTCGTTTTGAGCAGGATTATTTTAATAAGCGAAAACGAACTTATTCCTCTGAGACTACTTGGAAACTCGACTATGTTAGTGCTTTCAAAAAACTACCCCCCAAAGCGTCTTTAACGCAAGAACTACTAGAAGAAATCATTCTGACCACCGAACCTGATACCAGAACTAGAAAGCGGGTTTGTATGGTGTTTAATGCTTTGGCTAAGTTTGCTAATCTCAGTTTAGAAATACAAGATTTAAAGGGGAGTTACGAACCTCGCGCCCAAAGTCCTTTAGAACTACCTGATGATCAGGTGATTGCTAAGCATTATTACCAAATCCAAAACCCAGCTTGGCGCTGGGTATATGGCTTAATCGCTACCTATGGTTTACGTCCTCATGAAGCTTTTCGAGTGGACTTTGACAAGATTAGAGACGGTGATCAAGTGCTCTGTGTTCTGGAAAATACTAAAACTGGTTATAGAGAAGTATGGCCCATTTATCCTGAGTGGTATGATGAGTTTAATCTACAACAAGTAATCTTACCTCCGATTAAGCTCGATCGCCCTAACGCTAGTTTAGGCAATGCCGTTACTCAATATTTACGTAGAAATGCTCACATTCCTTTTCTACCCTATGCTTTACGTCATGCTTGGGCGGTTAGAACTTTAAGTTTCCATCTTCCTGTTTCTTTAGCTGCTCAACAGATGGGTCATTCGGTGGAGGTTCATACGAAAACCTACCACCGCTGGATTACTCGTGACCACCATCAAAAGGCTTTTGAGATGATTTTATCTCGAAGCGATCGCCCTCTACCTCCTAGTCTGGGGTAGTCCACTACATAATCCTTTCTCGGTTATGGCTTTGACGTTAAAGCGATATGTCCTCCTCGATTCGTCGGGGGTTAAATCAATATAGTGCAGTTTGGCTTTTAAAGCTCCTTTTTCAATCAGACTTCTTAAGAGTTTGGGGGAACAATCTAACGAGATGGCTGCTTTTTTAATATCTACCCACTGCACTATTTTTTGATTTTCTTGAAGTATAGAGGCGATCGCTGGCGCTAGATCATTCTTAATAATCGCTTTAATTGCTTCTAAAGTTTCTTCAGTCATCGTTTTTTTCTACTAGTTATATGAGTAGATTACCAACAATCTCTTTATCGACGTTTTTAAAAAGACGTTTTAGACATGAAAAATTTCTACAACCCCACCAAAATTACCGTTGACTATACCCCAATTGCTAATCTGGCAAAGATTACCTCTCCTTGGTCTGAAGTTTTGTTTTTATTGACTACCCCTAATACAGAGAATGTTTTTTCTTTTGGTATTAGTCAAATAGATAAGTTAGTACTTGCTTATATGGCTAAGCTTGAATGGGATTCAAGAATTAAGATAATCGGAATCCCCCCTGATGAGAAAGAATATATCTATAAATTAGGTAACTTAACTCATAAATTACTGTTATTAATTAATGCTGTTTTTTTGGTTACTCCTCTTAACTACTATCACCCCGCTTCTATCTTTTTAGCTTTATTCAGGGAAAGAGAGGCTATTTTTTACGCTATTTCTGGGGAAACTAAATCAGGAATAATTACCCAGCAACAAAATATCAACCAACAGCTGCGTAATCTCGAAAATCCCTTTACTAGAAAACATACTCAAAGTTTTTTTGCCGCTGCTATTAAATTAGCGGAGCAAAACGATAACTGGAGAAAACAATATTATCTACCTTTCTATAAATCCAGAATGGAGTTAGTCACTTACATTAAAACTCCTCATGTAGCTGCTGTAGTTAAAGATAAGAAAGGTTTTGGCAATATTGCTAGACAAGGCAAGAAAAAAAATCAAAATAAAAGTCTTGCCAGGTAAGGCTTTGAGCCTAAATAATGTTTTCAGTTTTTCTAGATTTATTTAGATTACGATAGTCTTGTAATACAAAAAAAGCTCTGACTTCTCAGCCAAGAGCAAAACAAAACGAAAATTAATTTAATTCTAACTTGGTTGGGGCGTCAGGGAAAGGAGAAATAATGAAAATTTTCAATCCTTTTCTTGATTATAATAATGACTGTGACAGTTTGTCAAGTGTCACAAAGAGCCAATCTCTTGAAGGTAGAGAAGCCTTTAACAAGGCGTTAGAGGTATTAGGCGACCGCCTTCTGGTGGTGAAAGTAGGGACAAAGATTGCCTACCGCTTAGAGATTGAGAAGGCGATCGTAAAGAGTGTAGAGCGCCGTATAAAGGTACCTGGTGCTTGGATTTGGGCTACTAGACGTACTCCCTCAGATGTGTGGCAATGGCTAGAAGATCAAAGTCTTGATTTAGCTAATAAAAAACCCTCAGCTAATCTAGGTAATGGGGTTTTTTGGCTGCTGTCTCATGGGGATGACCTTACTAAAGACTCTGTCAAAGGTAGAGAATGGTTAACCACTGAGTTTGATAGTCAGACACCAGCAGAACAACAAGCAATTATAGACTGGTTTACAACACAGGGTTTAGAGCCAACCTTAGACAATCACTCTGGTGGGAAGTCTAGACAAGAGAGCTGGAAACTTAGCCGAATTTTACCCATAGCCGAAGCTACGCAGTTAGCACGGAAATTAGCCCTTATTTGTGGTGGTGATCCTGCGGTTACACTCCCACAACAAGTCACCAGATTCCCTGGTTTCTCAAGAGTCCAACGTCAAGATGGGGTGGTAGTCAAAACTCAACAGACTATTGAGCAGTGTAGTGGTGTCGTCTATACTCCAGAAGAATTTGAGAGTAAGTTAATTAAGCTGTATGAGTCTAAAGGGTTAGTTTATCCTCCCTATATAAGTGACGATACTTTTCGGGTAATCAAGAGACGTTGGTCAGAATTTACTGCTCCGATACTAACTCCTGAAGCGTCATCGGCTTTAAATGAATTGTTAGCGGGTGGTGTACCATCTTTACCCCGCTCCACTAAAAACAATAAGAGTAAAATTGCCTTTAATGATCAACCAATCAAGTTAACAGACTCCAGAATATCCAAACTATTAGATCAAGCGATCGCTTTTATCGGGGGAAGGGTTAGAGAAGATAACACCTATAGCCAAATATGGTTACCCATAGCAACAGCTTTAAAGCAGATATTAGGAGCAACTCAAGCTTTAATTATTCTAAGCTCGGTAGGTGGTAAAGAAACTGATTGGGCGGGGATATTAAGTACTGCACAATCAAACTATTTTAGTGACCCCGTTAGGGTTATATTTGCTAAAGCTAAGGAATTAGGTTTTAACTTAAAAGAAGCATCTAGAGATGTATTTAAACAGAGTCATAACCCCATAGAGATTGAACCACCCCGCGCAGATTATCAAGCCTATATCGCTAACGAGCAATATCAAGAATTAATTAACCAAGCTATCGCCGATTATGGGGAACAAGAACAACTTGAGTACTATGGAGCAAGTTTTGACTCTTTCTGGGAACAAATAGAAACAGCCCTCTGGGTAGAATCCACTGTAGCCTATAGTGAGCAAGTAGATATCTGGTTTAGGAGGGGTGAGAGACACAGAGCTTATCTTGAAGCCAAAACCCAAGGATACAAATATATTTTAGATGCCTCTCGAACAGGTACAGGGAAAGACTATGATAACTCCTTAAGATTCCCCGAATTAGTAAAGGTACAGAATGAAGATGGGACCACAGAAGAAAAACCTATTAGCAAGATTTGGTTTCTTGACTCTGATTACAAAAATAAGGATAAAGATTTTGAGACTTGGGCTATACTAGAACCCAGACATAATGGTTTGTATGAAGATCATAGCCGTACTACTGATACAGGTAAACCCTATCTAGTAGTTGAGCCAAAAGTAGAAAATCAAACACCCATAGTCTCTGGTAATTGCGATCGCGCTCCTCTGTTCGGGATGGCTCGCTCTAAAGGAGTACCCGATGTTGACAAGAGTGGGAAACATAATCCTTTATGTGCTGGGTGTGCACATTTTCAGAGTTGCAAGTCTGTCAGGGAATTTGATGCTCAAGATACAGGATATGGTTATATAGGCACTAGAGCCAAAACAATCGAAGAATCAGCCAGAATACTAGCTCATGCCCAAAATTTACCTAGAAATTATGACTACTCCAAAGATACTCTAATAGTCAACGAAGCAGGTAACACCCTAAACCTGCAAACTCCAGCCCAAATTAACTCATCTGATTGGGATAAAGCCTACGCTTTAGCTATGGGCAACACAGAGTTAACCCATGGGGAAAAAGATGTTCTCACCAGGATACACCAATTAAAAGACAGTATCTATGGAGATACATCCAAACACGGGTTAGATTTAAAAGCATTAAGAGAATTACTGCAACTAGAGGGAATTGCTCCAGAGACTTTAAGCACACTCCAAACCAAAATAAACCACTATCAGCAAGGGGTATTTGCTGAGCTACTTCAGTCACTGCAAGATTTAGATTCAGTTACCCTCTCGGAAGCTCCTAATATATCAGCAGCTAGTTTAGCTATAGCCAGAAGCGCTTACAAACGTTCTCAAGTTGCAGCTGCACTCTCAAAAATAAAAGATTTCCCCCCCTACTTCCTAGGGGACTTAATTGGCATTATTTGGTTGCAAAATCAAGGGTTTGCTTCCTACCGCAAAGGAATTTTAACCGTAACCACCAGAGACGATAGCCTAGCTAAAATTTTAAGCCAAGCCAAACAAGTAACCCTACTAGACTCTACCCTAACCAAAGAAAGAGCAGCCCGACTCTTAGGAATTAAGCCAGATGAAATATGCGTTGTGGCGCAAGATGAAGTAAGTACCGCAAATCTAAATATTACGCGTTTTGAATTAGGCGGTGATAATAGCAACTCCTGGAGCGATTCTTATCTTGATAGGTTAGCGCTATTAGAGGGTGAGTTCTTACGAAGATTCCCCCAAGGTAAAGTAATCGTACCTAAACGGTTAGGGGACATTTTAGGAGCTGACATGACTTACATGAGTCAGACTCGTGGAGCTAACCGCTTTAAAGGTTGTCATATGTTTATCAAGCCTGTGCTACCTGATGTTGGAGCTATTAAAACAGATTTTTATCTTGAGTATCCTAACGGCAGCGATAACGAGTTTGAACAATACTATAAACAGCGAATACTAGATGAGCTGATCCAAACTATAGGGCGTAACCGTTGGCATTGGTATCGGGAGCAAGAATTACACGTGTGGCTATGTTTACCAGAAAAGATATCAGCAAAAGACATAGTCGCGCGCGGCTTACCCTGCGAGACTAAACCAGTAGCTGAATATTGTTTAGAAGCTGCTCCTCTAACTCAACAAAAAGTAGTTAAAGTCTTCCAATCTATCTGTCAGCAGGTCAAAAAAGGGGTAAAAGTAACCCAAGAGTTTTTAGCCTCCAGAGTAGGAGTCCACCAATCGAATATCTCTAGATTATTAAAACAATTAAACTACCCCCTAAAAGATTTAACTAAATTATGCAAAGACCTATATATAACTATTAAACGTAAGCGCATAATTTCAGATCCCCCCCCACCTGAGTTAATGGATATATGTGAGGCGATCGATTTAGATCCTCTTTGGGTGGTAGCCCTTATTTTAGAAGAATGGGAAACTAATGGGTTCAAATTCACCCCCCCTACCTGGTTAACTTACTTGAATAAGGAATATAGAGAGAAATTATGGGCGATTATAATGACTAGCTTCATTGCTTATCGGGTTAACGAGTCACCCCCATGGGCAACAAGTTAAGAAAAATAGAAGAATTAATTCTTAATTCTTCTTTCAGGATATACTGTAAAAATTCTCCAAAGCTTTACTAACCCATGCTATAAGATATAGATGTTATGACTATCCACACTATCCTAGAAGAATTTAGACAGACAGCTAACTCTCAAAGAGATAAAGGGGATAAGTTTGAACATCTAATCAAACAGTATCTACAAACAGACCCCATCTACCAAGAACATTTTAGTAAAGTTTGGTTATGGATGGACTTCCCGTTACGAAATCATGCACCTGATACAGGGATTGATTTAGTGGCACAAGAAGCTGATACAGGTGATTATTGTGCCATTCAATGTAAATTTTATGACCCTAATTATACCTTAGAAAAGAAAGATATTGACTCTTTTTTCACAGCTTCTGGTACTAACTTATTTAGGAAAAGGATAATTGTTTCTACCACCAATAAATGGAGTAAACACTGCATTGAAGCTATCACCAATCAACAAATACCAGTTAATCGTATCACCATAAATGATTTAGCTAATAGCCCCATTGACTGGAGTCAATTTACCCTACAGCAGCAACTAAAACTTAACCCCAAAAAGACAATTAGACCACATCAACAAATTGCTTTAGATGCTGTTATTAAAGGGTTATCTGAAGCAGACAGGGGTAAGTTAATCATGGCTTGTGGCACTGGTAAAACATTTACCGCCCTTAAGATTGCTGAACAGTTTAGGGGTAGTAATAATTTAGTTTTATTCTTAGTACCTTCCATTTCCTTATTGTCCCAAACCCTGAGAGAATGGACAGCAGAAACATCAATTTCTCTACATAGTATCGCTGTTTGTTCTGACACAAAAGTAGGTAAAAGTAAACGTAAAAGTGATGATGACCTGGCTGATATAACTATTAATGATTTACCCTTCCCCCCTAGCACTAACTATCAACAAATTATTAACTCTTATAACCATAGTAAAGGCAAAAAAGAGCTAACTGTTATCTTTTCTACCTATCAATCCATCTCAGCAATAGCAGAAGCTCAAAAACAAGGATTACCTGAGTTTAACTTAATTATTTGTGACGAAGCCCATCGTACAACAGGTGTCACAATAGCAGGAGCTGACGAATCCTATTTTGTTAAAGTCCATGACCAAAAGTTCATCAAAGGGCAAAAGCGTTTGTACATGACAGCTACTCCCAAGATATACGAAGATAGTGTTAAAGTACAAGCCCAGGAAAATGACGCTTTACTCTGCTCCATGGATGATGTAGATATTTACGGTAGGGAGTTGCATCGCTTAGGGTTTGGTGAAGCTGTAGCCAACGGTCTATTAACTGACTATAAAGTAATGGTGTTAGCCGTAGATGAAGCTTATGTTAGTGCCACATTCCAAAGACAATTAGCAGATGCTGACAACGAATTAAATCTAGAGGATGCAGTCAAGATAACAGGGTGCTGGAATGGGTTATCTAAACGCTTACAAACGCAAGATACAGAAATACAAGAAGACTTACAACCCATGAAACGAGCTGTAGCCTTCTCCCGTAGCATATCAGATTCTCAGAGAATCGTTAGTTTATTTGAGAATATAGTTAGTCATTACAAGATGACTAATTCAGATGACGAAAACGTTTTAGACTGTCAAATAGAGCACGTAGATGGTAAGCAAAATTCATTAGAGAGAATAGCTAAACTAGAATGGTTGAAAGCTGATACCTCAGCACATGGTAATATCTGTCGCATCCTTTCTAATGTTCGTTGTTTATCTGAAGGGATAGATGTACCAGCCCTTGATGCTGTTATCTTCCTTACCCCCCGTAACTCTGTTGTTGATGTGGTGCAGTCTGTAGGTAGAGTTATGCGGAAATCAGAGGGGAAAAAATACGGTTATATTATTCTCCCTGTAGGTATTCCTGCTGATATGTCCCCAGAAATTGCCCTAAAGGATAATAATAAATATAAGGTTATCTGGCAAGTTCTACAAGCCTTAAGAGCCCATGACGATAGGTTTAACGCCACTGTTAACAAGATTGAATTGAATCGCAGCAGACCACCCCAAATTAATATTATCGGTGTAGGGGCTGGTAATGATCATAATAATCTCACTAGCAATAATAACAGTGATTATACCCCTAAACAACTTGAGTTAAACTTCCCTATCGAAGAATGGCGTAATGCAATTTATGCCAAGATAGTGGTTAAATGTGGAGATAGACGTTATTGGGAGGATTGGGCAAAAGATGTAGCAGCGATCGCCCAGAGTCACGTCTCTAGAATTAAAGCTTTACTACAAAACCCTGAATCTGAAGCTAAACAAGCCTTTGACCAGTTTTTACAGGGGTTGCACAATAACATTAATCCCAACGTTACCTCCGATGAAGCCATCGAGATGTTATCCCAACACCTAATTACTAAACCAGTATTTGATGCTTTATTTGAGGGTTATGAGTTTACTAAATTTAACCCAGTATCTCAGACAATGCAGAAAATCCTAGATGTATTAGAAGGGGAATCACTAGCAAAGGATGTAAAAAAACTAGATAAATTCTATCAAAGTGTTAGAGAAAGAGCTTCAGGAATTGATAACGAAGCAGGTAAACAACGCATCATAATAGAGCTATATGATAAATTCTTTCGTACAGCTTTCCCTAAATTAGTAGAAAGGTTGGGGATTGTTTATACTCCCGTAGAAGTAATCGATTTTATTATTAACAGCGCTAATGTAGCCTTAAAACAAGAGTTTGGCGTTAGTTTATCTGCTGAAGGAGTACATATTTTAGACCCCTTTACAGGTACAGGAACTTTCTTAGTCAGACTCCTCCAAAGTGGACTGATTAAACCAGAAGATTTACAACGTAAGTTTACCTCAGAATTACACGCTAACGAGATTGTTTTATTAGCCTACTACATTGCTGCTATTAACATCGAGGAAACCTATCACTATCTATCGGGTAATGAGTATCAACCTTTTAATGGTATAGTCTTAACCGACACCTTTCAAATGTATGAAAATGACGGTTATTTATCAGAACTAATCTTCCCTGAGAATAACCAACGGGTAATAACACAAAAGCAACAAGATATTACTGTTATTGTGGGGAATCCTCCTTACTCTGCTGGTCAAACTAGTGAGAATGACGGTAATAAAAATCTTAAGTATCCAAGATTAGACGAGCAGATTAGAGATACTTATGCTAAATATTCTACTGCTACTAATAAAAATAGTCTTTATGACTCTTATATTAGGGCTTTTAGGTGGGCTAGTGAGCGAATTAAAGATAAAGGATTAGTTTGTTTTGTGAGTAATGGTTCATTCATTGATAATAATGCCATGGATGGCTTTAGGAAATGTTTAACAGAGGAGTTTACTAGTATCTATTGTTTTAATTTAAGAGGTAATCAGAGAACTTCTGGAGAAGAATCAAGAAAAGAAGGAGGTAAAATTTTTGGCTCAGGGAGTCGAGCTACTATAGCTATTATTATCTTAATTAAAAACCCTGATAAACCCCCAGCCCCCCAAATTAATTATTATGATATAGGTGATTATTTAAGCCGAGAACAAAAGTTAGCTACTCTAAAAAAACTGGTTGATATTTCAGCTATTACCTGGACAGAGATAACTCCTAATGCTAGTCATGACTGGATTAACCAACGTAATGATATATTTGAAAGTTTTATGCCTTTAGGTGATAAGAAAGATAAAACAAGTAAAACTATTTTTGATTTATATTCAAGGGGAATAGGAACTAGTAGAGATGCTTGGGCTTATAACTTTTCTGAGCAGTCAGTTATCAGTAATATGACTAGAATGATTGACTTTTATAATAGTCAAGTAGAAGCATTCCAAGCATCTTTACAAGGTAAACAGATTGCTAATCCTGAAGAAAGAAAGAAAAAAGTAGAAACCTTTATCAATAATGACCCTACTAAAATTAGTTGGTCAAGAGGCTTAAAAAATGATTTAGGAAAATCAATTAGTCATAGCTTTTGTAGTAACTCTTTATTTAAGGGAACATATAGACCTTATTGTAAACAATGGGCTTATTTTAATAAAGATTTTAATGATATGATTTACCAAATGCCTAAAATATTTCCTAATCAAGACTTAGAAAATCAGGTCATTTGTGTAACTGGGATAGGAGCTAGTAAAGATTTCTCAGCTTTAATAACTAATACATTACCCGACTTAGGATTAATCTCAACCGGTCAATGTTTCCCCTTATATACCTACGAAAAACAGGAAGATTTAGGCTCATTATTTGCCACAGCTACAGAAGAATACGTAAAAAAAGAGAACATACCAGACATAATCTTAATCGACTTTCAGCAGGTATATCAAGATAAAACTATCAGCAAAGAAGATATCTTTTACTACGTTTATGGGGTATTGCATTCCACAGAATATAAACAACGGTTTGCATCTGACTTAAAGAAAATGTTACCTCGTATCCCTTACTGTAAAGACTTCTGGGCATTTAGTAAAGCAGGAAGGGAGTTAGCCTATTGGCACTTAAACTATGAAGAAATAGAACCTTATCCCGTGGAGGAATACAAAAAAGACTTATACCTTGAGTCTAAAGATTACCTAGTAGAAAAAATGGTATTTGGCAAGAAAGGTAAAGCAGTAGATAAAACAACAATTATCTACAATAGCAAGATAACCTTATCACAAATACCCTTAGAAGCTTATGACTATATTGTTAACGGTAAATCAGCTATAGAGTGGGTGATGGAGAGATACAAAATAACCAAGGATAAGGATAGCGGGATAACCAATAACCCCAATGATTGGTCAGAAAATCCCCGCTATATAATTGATTTGGTTAAGAGGGTTGTTAGGGTTAGTGTAGAAAGTATGGCGATTATTAATAACTTACCAGCGCTCCAGGAAAGAACATAATATCCAAGTGATGACTATAAACGGCATCATGGGGTAAATTGTATTAAAGCTATTTTTTGGCTTTCCTGTTATCTAGGGTGCAAGCCTTAAGCCTTACTACTTAACTCATTTAGGTTAAAGGAGTGGGTTTAGTTATTATGGCATTCTTGATTTATTCTTTCAGCATAACGACGAGCAGCATCTAACTCATCTTCTTCAATGGTTTCGCCATAAATACTCACAAATTCTTGTGTGATTCTAGTTTCACATTCTTGATAAGTTTCAGAGCTATTTTCTTCTTCTTGAACATCTTCAGTAGTTTCTGATGAAGTAAAGGGGAGTGTTTCTGAACCAACCGCCCCAATAAATGCAAGCAAAAAAATTCCTATGATAACTATGGCTAAACATCCTATTCCACATCCGCCCCCTCCTTCTCCATTTACGCTCTTTTGTACCTCTTCCACGCGTTTTTCTGTTTGTTCTGAGGGTGATTCTACTGTACCACCTAATAATTCATTATAGGTATTAGAGTCGGTTACCCCTACTAGAGTTCTCCCATCCTCCAGTTTTAATATAAAAGCCATTTTTTTTTCCTTACCTCCCGCTAAAAGTCCTGCAGCTAAACCTATTGGACCTAGTAATAGCGATCCTGTAACACCCCAAAATATTTTACCTCCTATATTGGTGACATTCTCTTCATTAGCTATAGCTATTTCTGCAATTGCAGATCTATGGATAACTTCTCCTTTAGGGTTCAAAGCAGTTTTTAGTGTTAAGGTTTTGTCGAAATAATTGTAGATATTGATATACGTAGTATCAGACTCATCATTAAGAAAATCCCCTGCTACAACTTTTATACGTGACATTTAATAGACCTTTGAACTTACTATTGTTTATAAACTACATCTCGGAAGGAAGGATTTTCGGAAAAATACTCTCTCATTTCTGTCGCGCATTTCTAATCCCTAATTCTTAATTCCTCATTCCTCATTCATTCCCGACTGTAGGATAGTTTGCATTTCTCTGTATTCATCTGGACAAACTTCTTCGTATGAATATTGTTCTACTGCATCATATAAATACTTAGCTAAATAAATAAAAGCAATATCCATATCTTCCATTTCTTGGTTAATTTCGTAATTGGAAAGTCCTTCTTGTTCTAAAGATGCTCTTAATATTGATAGATATTTTTCAGCACGAAAAGAAATCATTGCATTAGTGTGGATTGGATCGATATGATATGAAAGATCGATATAATATAAAGGAGAAGTTCTGCTTTGATTATAGGCACGAACAAATCTATCAGCTCTATTACACCAAAAATCTACTATTACATTTCTTGATTCATTAGGATTACTTTCAAATTCTTCTGCTATATTTTCCAAATCTAAAATAAGGTTAATAACTCTTTTTTTTGAGACTCCATCTATCCCATTTTCATCTCCATATTTAATTAAGATAGGTTTTAATTGTTGTTCAGCTACAGTGGGGGATTTTCTACTAAATAAATATAAACCAACAGCCACAGTAGCAGAAAGCGCCAAAATAGTAGTGAAAAGTAAGGTTTTTTTCCTAAATAGCATGGGGGGTTATTCCTTATGACTTTCCTTGCAGAATGGATCAGCACTTATCCCAAGGGTGCTATAACCAAGGGAGTGCCTAAATCTTTATCTAGAATTAACTACAGGGTAGAAGTTAGTGAATTCGGAATTTTCCATTCTTAATTCCTAATAACTGTCGTCCACCGTCCACTGGATAATCCATCGCTATGTCCATTTATATTAAAGATTACACAAGTTAATTTTCTCAACCCTCCATAAGAAACTACTACCCTGTTTACCCGATCGGGTAAACTTAAACCCGCAGTAATGATACTCATTTTTACCCTGGAGGGTACTAGGAGCAAGATTAATAATTGCAGCTAAGCGACTAGTGGGGATGATCCAATCATTATCTGCTATTTCTTGGAGTATCCTAAAATCATCAACCCCGCTTGGAAAGTGTGGTAATATTGCTCTGACTGTTTCTTTAATCAGAGTAGTGATACCATCTAAAGGTAAAACAAGTTGACCAGAAGGTAAAACAGTTAGTTGCTGAAGATCATTATTAACTATCATTTGGGTTGAGTCGTCTGATTTATCGTCCACCCCTGATTTATTGATAAACTCTTGAATAGTTCCTCCTTTTTTAAGGTAATCATCCAAGTCGTCGAGTCTCTCTAATTCTGCAATAGTCAAGTAAGATTTGCGATTGATGCTGTGAGGAGTGATTCCGAGTTGGTTAAGACGACTGTAAACTTGAGAACGTCCAATACCATAGCGAGAGCTTAATTGCTGCACAGGAAAGTTATTTATCTGGAGCATAACTTAAAGATTATGTTTTTCGTCTGTATGTCTATTATACAGCAAATACTTTAAAGTGTCGTCCACTGTCTGCTGGACAGTGGTAATATTGGTTATTGCAATTTTATAGCTGTTGACTTGGTTACTACTGCTTATCCCTTTATTTTTTGTCTTCTACCTAAAAAATTTGCCAAATTTTCCGAAATCAGAGAAAAAACTACTGTTGATTAAACTAGAGACGAAAAATGAAATCATAAGGTAGGATTGGCGATGTCAGTAAAAACTAGGGATAAGGGAAGAAATTTCATTGAAACTATAGCCGTTAATACTAGTGGGAAAATTTATGAGCAAACTGTGTGGGAAGCTTGTAAAAAGGCTTTTTCCTCTCGTGAATGTATAGGATATTGGAGATACCCCATATTTAGTAATACTGGCGATCGCCGTAAAGAACCAGATATTTTGATTGCAGATCGTGAACTTGGTTTAGTTGTAATCGAAGTAAAAGGATTAACTATAGACCAAATTACCTCGATTAATGGACATCAATGGGTATTTAACAACTTTTATCAGTCTCAAGGTAGTCCCTACCAACAAGCCGAAGACCAATTATATAGTCTCTTAGGTTATTGTAACCGAGAGCGGGAAATTCGCAACCAAGTAAGAGCAAGAGCGATCGTAGCTTTACCTTTAATCTCAGAAACACAATGGCAACAAAAAGGGTTTGATCAACTTCCTAGTTGTCCTCCGATTATCTTTAGTGATCAATTAGGAGAAAAAACCCTATTTAATAGAATCTCCGAATCAACCCCTGTACAATCTGGAAAAAATTTAGATGCTGATCAATGGCGTATTCTATCAGCTGTTATTGGAGGTACTGCTATTTTAAGAAAACCTTCTGAAGAGGTTATTAATGTTAGTAATTCTAACGGTAAAGTAAGATCTCACATCATCCAGCAATTAGATAGTCGCTTATACGAATTAGATTTACAACAAGCCAATATTGGGGTACAAATACCTCCAGGAGTGCAGCGAATTAGGGGTATAGCAGGTTCTGGTAAAACAGTAATGCTATGTCAGAAAGCAGCGCATATGCACTTAAAATATCCTGATTGGGATATAGCCTTAGTTTTTTTTACCCGTTCTTTATATGACCATATACAAGGGTTAGTAGATCGATGGTTAAAACATTTTAGCAATGGCGACGTTAGCTATGATGATTATAAGGTTCAACAAAAACTAAAAATCCTACACGCTTGGGGAGCTAAAGACCAACCAGGATTTTACCGTACAGTTAGTGAAGAACATACAGGATATGCTTTGAAAGTAAAGGATACATCATATAGAAACCCAAGTCAAGGTTTAGCAGATTGTTGTAAAAGATTAATAGACAAAACAATTATCAAACCTATGTTTGACGCTGTACTAATCGATGAAGGTCAAGACTTAGTAGTAGATCCTGCTGAACTACAATACGAAAGTAAACAGGTTATTTATTGGTTAGCTTACCAATCTTTACGTCCTTGTAATCTTGAAAAACCCGCACAACGGCGACTAATTTGGGCTTATGATGAAGCCCAAAGTTTAGAAACACTTAAAATTCCCACAGGACCAGTATTATTTGGAAAAGATGAGCAATTAAAAGATTTACTAAGGTATCCCCATAAAGGTGGTATCAAAGCATCCGAAATCATGAAACGATGCTATCGTACTCCTGGTCCTATTATAGTTGCAGCTCACGCTATAGGAATGGGGTTAAAAAGACCTGAAGGGATGCTATCTGGAATAACAAGACAAGAAGATTGGGAAAATATAGGTTATGAAGTACAGGGGAAATTTAATCAGAAAAATGAAATTACTATTACTCGTCCCCTAGAAAATTCGCCCAATCTTATTGCTAGTCTTTGGGATGAGTCGGTGATTCAGTTCCATACGTATGGTTCTCGACAAGAAGAATTAGCAGCTTTAGCTCAAAATATAAAACACAATCTAGAACACGATGAACTATATCCTAGTCAACAAATCTTAGTTATAGTTTTGGGCGATTATAGAGACGCATTTGGATTAGAAAATGAAGTCGCTAGATATTTAATCAACGAAGGTATTGATATTTTCATACCCTCAGCCACCAGTCTCAATGAACTTAATCCCCAATATCCTAATAATGACCCTAATGCTTTTTGGTTTGAAGGAGGAGTAACAATTTCCAAAATTCATCGCGCTAAAGGAAATGAAGCTGACATGGTATATGTTGTTGGTTGTGATTTTATAGCAAGAAATGAGTCAAGCATCAAACTGCGTAATCAACTATTTGTCGCTTTAACCAGAGCGCGCGGTTGGGTTAACCTTAGTGGAATTGGTGATTATCCACTTTACGAGGAAATTAATGAGGTACTTAATAGTGGTAATACTATTACTTTCTTTTACGATCCTAATTATCGAAACCGTCGCAATTTAAATGATGAATCAGATGTAGAGTAATTTAATAGCGCTACGGGTAATGGGATGGGGGGGGGAAGGGGTACTGTTTTGTAAAACTATAATTGGAGTTTGAACATGAGATATTTTGTTAAGTTGTTGGTGTTTTCTCTATTTGTATTTCCTCTCAATCTTACTTTGAGCAACAAAGTTTTAGCGACTATTGAAGATCCACTTATCATTAGTACTGGTAATAATCAAGGTGCAGTCAATATCAGAACTGGTCCTGGAACAGAATACGATATTGTTAAAACTGTACCTGATGGGACTGAAGTATGGTGGTGTAGTCAGTGCGTTCAGGAAGAGGTAGTAAGAGTAGATTCTTATGGTTGTGAGTGGTATAGTGTTTATTTACGTGAGGAAAAAATAGGTGGTTTTGTTAGGACTGATTTCTTATTAAGACAAGGTAATTTTGGGAGAGTAGCTGATGCTTGTATGGGAAATTAAGATATACTGACAAGATTTAAACTTATTTTTTACTACGACTACTTCCGAAGTAAAAGCCTAAAACTGCGCCAATTAAACCAACCTGATTAGTTATCAGTAACGTAAAAACATCTTTTGAGTAAGTAAATCTTTCTGTCCTTTCTTCCTCTTTTTCTACGGGCACAAACAAAACCAGCCCCGATACTACAACAGATAATAAATAAGTACCGCCTAAAATCCAAATCATTGTTTTAGCTAATATTGATCTGGTGTCCTCTCTCCTTATATCCAGTTCATCAGCTAAATCTATTTTTTCTTCTGGAGTAATTTCCCGCTCAATTTTATTTGATATACTTTGAATCTCTTGTTGACTACTGGTATTGCCAAGAGATTCACTTTCTCCTGTTTCTTGACTCATTAATTAATATTATAGTTTAAGCTAAATTAACTAAAGCAGGCGTGAAATTGACTCTTTTAAGAGATTTATCGGGCTTGGAAACAAAAATTCTAGATCCAGATTTTTCAGCTGCTAATAAATAGTCAATAAATATATCTCCTTCTGGACTGTCAAATATTTCAGGGGTAAAGTCAATAACCTTTAAGTTATTGATTGTTTTTAATCTTCTTATCCCTGTTTTAGATTGATAATCTGCTGTTTTTTGAATATAAAACTTAGCACCTTCTTGATAAGATTGCTTTAAGTAATTAACAATATCTTCACGGTTCATTGTAGCATCCTCGAATGAGTAGTTATTTTTACCTTTCCTGTTTTTCTTAGCTAAACAGGGGATGACTAATTATATTCTAAATTAAAAGTTGCCGTTTTTCTCCAAAAAACCTACAAAAATAGCAAAAAATTACAAATTGGTTATTTTTATCAGAGTAACCAAGAACCAGCAAAACAGAGCCTGTTAGCCTTTAATAAGATGTTACAAAAAGAACTAGTGAATAAAAACTTAAAAAAATCTTAAATTTTTCCGAAATTACCATCTCAGTCACTGTTGTTAAAAATAGTTAGATTTCAAGGAACGTAGATAATGCCTAATCAAACCGAATCTTTTACATTCGCTGGAAAAGAACATTCGCACCAAGATGGAATAGTACCTATTGGGGGTAAGCTTCGCCATTTGGTTGAAGTGCAAACAGCTAAGTTATTAGATCTTCTCTTAGATTTAAGTAGTGTTCAAGAAGTTCAAAAAAGGCAACTGCGAACTAAAATAAAGAAATGGCTTTACAACAGAACTCGTCCTGGGTTTTATCTAGAAATAAAGGATAACCTTCATTTAGCTTATGCCCACCAAAAAGATGGTCATGGAACTCCACACTGGTGGCGACTTTTTTATGACGAAACATATAAACAAAAAATTGAGACTATGTTTGATCAACCATCTTCAATCGTTCCTTATAATACTCATTATGAAGAGAATAGTTATTGGGGAAGTTTTCAGTTTAGATCTACTGCTGAAAAGAAAATCGCACAAGAATTAGATAAAAACAACGTACTCTTTTTCGTTAATACTAAGGGGAAATTTGGTAATTTTTCCCACGTCTCTAACGATACTTTTTTTAATGGAGCAGTAGAGGTAGATTTTCTTGTCTATAATAATGGGAAAGCTATAATATTAGAAGTAGATGGTAAACATCATAACGAGAGTGAGACGGTTAAACGAGATTATTTGAGAGATCGCTTGTTATTAAAACAAGGACTGGTAACTGTAAGATTTACTGGCAAGGAATGTTTAAACAATCCTGGTTTAGTAGTAGAGGAGTTTCTCAGTTTAT
>RECR01000068.1 GCA_007693955.1 Gloeocapsa sp. DLM2.Bin57 | reverse complement strand
AGTAGAAGGTTAAGACAAGAATTCCCTGAGATAGAGCAAAGCTACCATAAAGATGTATTTTGGAATGGTTCATATTTTGTGGCTAGTTGTGGTGGTGTTACTATTTCAACCCTTAAAACTTATATACAGAATCAAGATGAAATAAAATAAGGACGCGATTCATCTCACGCTTATTTGAGAAAATAAAGCTTGAGGCTTCTCGCGGTTAAACTAAATCTACTAGGAGTAAAACTTATAATTTCTTAACGAAGGCAGTCTTGGCCATGAAGAATTAATTTGGAATAAAACCTAACACCTAATACCTAACTCCTCTTCCCTCCTAAGCTTTAGAAAGAATAACTCCACCGAGAGTAATTAAAAAAGAGCCTAACATTAAGGTTGGCAGAGAAACATGACGCCATTCTGCAAAAATCCATAACCCCAATAGAATCGACACTAGGGTATTCATGTTATAAATGGGGGCTAACAGAGAAATAGGGGTGTCAAACTTGGCGATCGCCACATTAACTAGCAACATGCCCAAACCCCAAGCTAATCCACCTAACCCAGCTAACAAGACACCCATCAAAGATAGTTTACCCAAATTATCAGCCAAGATAGGAACACTACCTAAACCTAAAACTATACAAGCAATCCCAACGATGATGATAAAAAAACTAGATCCTAAGTTATACTGAGTACTTGCTTTAGTTAAAATAGCAAAAACTCCAAACAATAAAGCAGGTGCTAAACCACCGATGATGATACCTAGATTATTGGTAAACATGATTTTTAAAAGTTATTCTAAGCCTAGGGTACAATATTCTTATGCGCATTGTTAAAATTCAGGGTAATGAAGCTGATTTAACTATCTGTTATGATATTCGCCGTCAAGTCTTTATTGTAGGACAAAACGTCCCTGAAGAGTTGGAAATTGATGGTTTAGATCAAGAAGCGACACACTATCTTGTTTATGTTGATAAGTTAGCTATTGGTACAGCTAGAGTTCGTTTAATTAATCCACAAGAAGCGAAAATAGAGAGAGTAGCGATTTTAGAGTCATACCAAGGTCAAGGATACGGTAGTAGGCTAATTAACTTTATTCTCAAGGATTTACAACAACACACTAACGTTGCCATCGTTATTCTTGGTGCACAATTAGCAGCCCTTAAATTCTATCAAAAATTAGGGTTTAGTACTTTTGGAGAAGTATTTCTCGATGCGGGTATTGAACATCGTTGGATGCGTCGGTTATTGATTCGCTCTTGATATGTTATAATTAATCTGGTTAACTGTGTCTGAAAAAAGACGGTATTAACCAAATTTTAAAAAACCAATTAGGAGGATAATGAATGACCCAAGTTATCGTAGGACAAAATGAAAATATAGAATCTGCACTCAGACGCTTTAAACGTCAAGTTTCTAAAGCTGGTATTTTTGCCGATATCAAACGCCGTCGTCACTACGAAACACCAATTGAAAAGCGTAAACGCAAAGCTGTTGCGCGTCGGAAAAAACGCTTTCGTTAAAGTATTTGCAACAACATCCTGTTAGCTTGAGCACCATAACCCCCACCAAAGAGATTAAAGTGATTAAGAATATGGTAGAGGTTATAGAGGGGTTTACGCTTCTGATAGCCTGGATCTAAAGACCAAACCTCTTCATAACCTCGATAAAAAGCACCAGGAAAACCACCGAATAACTCAGTCATGGCAATGTCAACCTCGCGATCGCCATAATAAATCGCGGGATCTAAAATAACTGGTTCGCCAGATTCTAGAATAGCCACATTTCCTGACCACAAATCACCATGTACTAAAGAGGGTTGAGGGTGTCTATCTTGCAAAAATTCTCTGACTTTGGCTATAACTAGTTCAGAGTCAGGGAGGTTCCCCCCCCGACGTCTAGCTAGTTTCAATTGATAACCAATACGATGTTCAGCAAAAAAATCAGCCCAATTAGGAGTCCAAGTGTTGATTTGAGGAGTTGAACCAATGGTGTTATTTTGTTCCCAACCAAATTGATTAACTCCTTGAACTTGGTGCATATTAGCCAGTTTTCGCCCCATTTTTTCCCAAGCTTGATTATCTCCACCTCTAGCAAAATCTAGCCATTCTAAAACTAAATAGCTGGAGCTAGCTTCCGTACCATAACATATAGGTTGAGGTACTCTAATAGTCTTAGTTTCTAGCATTTGTTTTAAACCTAAAGCTTCAGCTCTAAACATTTCTAGACGACTAGCTTGATTGATTTTGAGAAAATAACTTTGATTATCGTCAATGAGTTGGTAACCCTGATTAATACAACCACCACTTACAGAACGGCGATCGCTGATTTTAAAGGGTTTTCCCGTAACTTGGCTAATTTGGGTGCTAATTTGATTCCACATGGGTTAAGCAGGTTTAATGACAACTACACCGTAAGCTTCTGGATTAAGATATTTTTGAGCTGCACTTTGCAATTGAACAGGATTAATACTCTGAATTTGATGAGGATAGTTAATCGCGGGTTCAACAGAAGCTAACAGGGATTGATAATAACCATACAATAAAGCGCGATCGCTTGGTTTTTCATTACCAAAAATAAATTTATTAGCTACTTGGGTGCGAATGCGCGCTATTTCTGTTTCAGTGATTAATTCTTGGTGCAATTTTTCGATATGAAGGGCGATTTCTGCTTCTACCACCTCCAGATTAGCTACAGGTAAACGTGCGCTGATATAAAATACCCCTTGGAGATATTGAGTCAAATTACTAGCGCTAATCTGAGTAACTAAACCCCTTTCCTCCCGTAAATCCCGAAAAAGACGAGCAACTTTACCCTGTCCTAAAATCGCTGCAATAATATCTAAAGGATAGGTATCATCTACATCACTTAAACCAGGTACGCGCCACATCATCACCAAGCGAGCCTGTTGTAAACTAGAATCTACATATTCTCTGCGCTCTATTTCTTCAAAAGGATGCTCATTTGACCAAGACAAGGGGAGAAAATCTAGAGTATCATCAACTGTAGATTGATAAGTTTGCTCAACTCCCTCACTAACGATATTAATTAGTTCTTCCACAGGCAGATTACCCACAACGGAAATTGTAGTATGCTGTGGCTTATACCAATAGGAGTGAAAGTCTCGCATTTGTTGGGGTGTTAAAGCTTCGATTACCTCAAGAGGACCTAAAATAGGACGACGATAGGGTAAACTATTAAAACAAGTTTCCATCGCGCGAGCAAAAGTACGACGTTGAGGGCTATCTTCTGAGCGTCTGATTTCTTCTAAAACTACGAGTCTTTCTTTTTCAAAGGCTAAATCAGGAATTCCGGCATTAAAAACAACATCTAACTGTAGGGGTGCGAGTTGGGCAAAATCTCCAGGAGCGGTAGTAATATAATATTGAGTATAATCTTGGCTAGTTGCTGCGTTGGTAATCGCTCCTCTAGCTTCGATTTGACGCTCAAACTCTCCACATTCTAGTTTATTTGTGCCTTTAAAAATCATGTGTTCGAGAAAATGAGCCATACCGTTAATAGCGTCTGATTCATAAGCTGAACCAACCTTGAACCAAACATTCATATTTACTGCTTCCACAGGCACTTGCTCTGCTACGATGGTTAATCCATTAGCTAAGTGTTGGATAGTCGGAAAATTTACGCGAGCAGAGGGAGTGAGAGTTAGAGTCATGAGTTATCAATCTGATTAAAATTGCTTATATCATTATCCTAACTAGTTTTAACCAAGCTTACAATATTATCATTTTAACTGGGGTGCTAGGATTCGAACCTAGGAATGGCGGGACCAAAACCCGCTGCCTTACCGCTTGGCTACACCCCAAAGCTTTTAACGTATTTTATCTTAACATTAACTACCTCATATTTGTCAAGGGTTTTACTAAAAAAATTCTTGAGCATCCTTGGGGTTAGGATACTCAAGCAAAATTAACTTATTTAAAACCTACCGCAGCTTGCCAAACAAAAGCAAGAGCCAGGAAAAATACGGGAATTATGGGTAAAACATCAATCAGGGGGTCAAAAATTGCGTAAGCTTCTGGTAAATTGAGTAATAAAGTTAGTTCCATGAGTATTGTTTGATTGTTCTTATCGTGTTCAATATTTTAGCAAAATGTGGCGCAAACAAACCCTAAAACCTGTGCAAGAAGAATACGCTCGTCTAGCACCCCAATACGATCGCCGTTGGTCTATTTATCTAGACAAAAGTATTACTAAAACCCTTAACCTATTACACATCAACCCTCCTAAGCAGATCTTAGATTTAGGATGTGGAACTGGTTTATTATTACAAGCTCTGTTAGCTCGATTTCCCGAAGCTAAACTAGTGGGGATAGATTACTCTCTAGAAATGCTCAATATCGCTAAACAGAGGTTACCAGACACAGTAGAATTGCATTTAGGTAGTGCTGAGGATCTCCCCTTTACCGAGAATAGTTTTGAGCTAGTGATTTCTACCAGTGCTTTTCATTATTTCCCTAATCCTGTTGTAGCGATACAAGAAGCAACCAGAGTTGTAAAAACTAACGGTAATCTAGTCATTACTGATTGGTGTGCTGACTATTGGACTTGTGGATTATTGGATTTATGGTTACGCTTATTTAATCGCGCTCATGTACATACTTATACCGTTAAAGAGTTTGAGCAATTATTTCACAGTCAAGGATTAACCGATATTCAAGTCAGCAAATATAAGATTAACTGGTTTTGGGGGATGATGACAGCACAGAGTCAGAGGGTATGAATTGACCTATACGAATAGCTTCGTCAATAGCTTTATATTGGTGGGGTTTTGCTTTGATTTTGAACTCGTCAACTATCATCTTATGCTTGACCTTTAGCTTAAACCAGTCTAACCTAGATTAAGTCACGTTCTACAATTCAAATAGTAGTATAATGAAAAAGTAAAGCCATCTGCCAAGGAGGGGGTTTTAAACCCATTTTTCTGATCAAATTGAGATGTTTAGCTTCTCTCTAACCAAGCACGTACTAACATAATTTCTGTATAACTATAATCGTCACCGAGATGATCTTTAATCAGTTTGAAAGCATTCGCATCCATCCCTAATTTTTGCAAAGCCGCTATAATGACCTCTTGTTTAGCGGGTGATACGAAAGAATCTAGGTTAACGGGTTGATTGAGAGCGATTAACTCGCTTAAATGTTTATAAATGGTTTGAATGGTTAAATTACGTTCAATGGCGATAATTTCTGGGCTTAATCCTTGTTGATATAAGCTTAAAGTAATCATTTCTGTCCTAGTGGGTATTGCTTCGGGGAGATAATCTGATTTCCCTGGTAAGGCTTTTTTGGCTGTTGTTTTCTCAAGAGGAATGGAGACGGTACGCAAATTGCGCAGAATTTCCCAACTATATTTATTCAGCTTGAGGATAGCGTAGCCATCAGAAGTAGCGGTGAGTAAATTCTTCTCTAGTAAAAATCTGCCTAACTTTTGCCAATTTTCGGCGCTAATATCTTTACCGATACCATAGGTAGAGAGGAGATGATGTCCATATTTTAAAATTTTCTGATTAAGTGATCCTCTCAAGACATTGACGATATGATTCATACCAAAACGTTCTTGACAACGTGCTACACAAGAAAGGAATTTTTGCGCTTCAATCGTCCAATCTTCTGAGGGTTGGGTGTTGAGACAGTTATCACAATTTTGACAATTTCCTGACCATTTTTCCCCAAAATAACTTAATTGTATTTTACGTCTGCATTGGAGCGATTCTGCGTAATTAAGCATGTGATTGAGACGTTGACGGGCTAAAAGTTGTTCTTTGGGATCACTTTTTTGTTTAATTAGATAGTCGATTCCACGTACATCAGCCTTAGCATAGAATAACACGCACAGAGCGCTTTTACCGTCTCTTCCGGCTCTACCTACTTCTTGATAATAATTTTCTAAACTTCTCGGTAAATCGTAGTGAAAGACAAAGCGGATATCGGGTTTATTGATTCCCATTCCAAAGGCGATCGTTGCTACCATTACCTTGACTTCATTATTAAGAAAGCGATTCTGGTGTAAACTCCTGGTACTATCCCCCATTCCCCCATGATAAGCTAACGCTGAGATACCATCGCCTTGAAGACGCGAGGCTACTTCTTCTACCCGACGACGACTCAGACAATAAACTATCCCCGAACCCGATTGTTTTTTGATATAACTTAATAATTGGACATAACCCCGCTTATCTTTAGGGACAACTTTATAATAGAGATTAGGACGATTAAAACTAGCGATATAAATACTCGGTTCGCGTAATTGTAACTGTTGAATGATGTCTTGACGTACTTTTGTCGTAGCAGTAGCCGTTAGAGCTAACATAGGTATGCGCGGATAGCGATCGCGTAATTGTTTAATCTGACGGTATTCTGGGCGAAAATCGTGACCCCATTCTGAGACACAATGAGCTTCATCAATAGCAAAACTAGAGATACCTATCTGTTGCTGTATCTGATTTAATAAAATAGCAAAATTATCTGATAATAACCTTTCAGGAGCAACATAGAGTAATTTAATCTTTCCTTGGAGAATTCCCCTAATTCGCTCACTAATCTCTGTTGAATTTAAACTACTATTTAAAAAAGTCGCCCCAATCCCCCTACTTTGTAAAGCATCAACTTGATCTAACATTAAAGAGATTAAAGGAGACACCACTACAGTCAAACCAGGTTGTAATAAAGCGGGTAACTGATAACAGAGAGACTTTCCCCCACCTGTGGGCATAATTATTAATAAATCACGGTTTTCTAAAGCGTCTGAGACGATTTGACCCTGGAGAGGACGAAATACAGAATAACCAAAAAATCGTTGTAAAGCGGCTTCTAACTCCAACAAACTTACTCCCCCTCTAACAGATTAGGAATACCTTCACAACCACCGGGAACAGTACTTCTAGTTAGTTTACCACCCCAAGCACAAATATAATATCTTTGTTCACGGTTTAAATTTTGCACATTACTAAAGTCTGCATTTTCTACTACAGCTCCCGTATAAGCTCCCGTCTCATAATTAGGGGGGTATTTACGACTACGAGGGGTAGCAGTTTCGGCTGAGCCATAGAAAAAACGAGCGGATTTGAGATCCGCTCCACTTAGATTAGCGTCATAGAGTACAGTACGACTTAGATTAGCTTTCACTAAATCAGTTTTACTCAAGTCAGCTCTTACCATATTAGCTTCACTTAAATCAGTCCAGCGCAAATCTTGACTAGAAAGATCTGCTCCTGCTAACATTACTCCTAGGGAAATCACTCTGATACCATTGGCGCGATCTTCGGCGTAATTACCTAAACCGTCTAAAATTGGTCTTCCTAATTGTTGATCTCTTTTTAAAGGGATAATCAGACGAGATTGAGACAAAAACCGTAAGACTTTAGCTTTACCATTGGCATCGATACTACTCATAATCGCTGCGGTACGTCCTTCGGCGATCGCTCTTTCTTGGGGCCAATCTTCTAATAATCCTTCATCGTTAAGTGCTAATTCTGACACTCCTTGAAAATAAGCGTCGATAGTTTGTTGTTGAGTAATTCTATTTTGTTGAATCGTTAAATCACGAGAGATAACATATTGTTCCCAAGCCACATATACCGCTAATACAGCGATTAAAATCTGTCCAAACGCTCCAAACCATTCAGCCCATGAGCCAAATTCATCCCATTTGATCGTATCTAGCCAACCACTAATTATCCTATAAACACCGAGATAGTTAAATAATCCTAATAGTGCGAAGATAAAACCAATAAATCCAGCTAAAGTGCGACGTTCATCGGGACTAAGATAAGTTAATAACCAAGCCTTTAAACCTGGTAGAATAATCGTTATGGATAATAACAGGGAAAAAATAGCTCCAGGTAAACCAATCCAAGCTACCTTCCAACTTAATCCCAAAGCCATGAGAATTAAACCCAATACTAGGATAGCTAGACGAGAATAAGAGCGATTGGGTCTAAATATTTTCGTTTTTAGGGGTAATTTAGGTAAATACCATGATTCTCTCGGTTGAGGGGTTTTGACTGGCTCTGGGGAAGTCACCTGATGATTATTGGTTTCTAAGTCACTATTTGGTGATGTGCTCATATAATTTTAGTTGAAATCAGACGCCGAAATAATTATCTTAATTTTTTGTCTATTATCTCTTCTAATCATTCCGCGTTGATCTTGATAAGTAAAAGAGCGTAAATCAGTTTGATTCCGATATACTGCTTCTAGAGCGCTAGAAATGGAATTAGGTGCTTCTCCTCCTAATAAAAGATTGAGTGTTTCTGCGATTATCTCTAAACTAGTTCCCTCGTTGAAAATCGCCTCACTCTGACGTAGTTCTTCATTTTCAGTATTAAATGTATATCTTACCTCTACTCCTGGACTTAAATCTCTATAAGCCCACACTATTGTCTTGTCATGATATCCTCTATATTGAGAAGTTGGTTTGCCAAGATTAGCTGCAATATCCTGTTGTGTAGTACCCAAGGTAAAGATAGGAGTATCTTCTGGGGCTATGGGTTCCCTTGGAGTTTCAATTACTGGGGGTTCAGCTTCTGGTACTTCGGCTACCTCTTCGGGAATAGGTATAGCTTCGGCGAAAGGCTCTAAATCACCCTGTTGATGGGGTTCTAAAGGTGGTAGAGTGATTACTGGGGTTGAGGTATCTTCTACATCAGGAGTAACCGCAGGACGATCTTGAGGACGTGGTATGATTAAACTAATTAGTAAAGCGATCGCCCCTAGGGTAACCCCTGCTCCTAATAGTAATAACCACAGGATCATTTTCAAAGGGTTATTACCCGATTCCTTCAGATAGGGATGGTTTAAGACTACCGTACTCCCTGTAGGTATCTCTTGTTTACTGCTATTATATACTGGTGCTACTACGTGAGTATCAGACTCTAGTACTGCATTTTCGGGGTTTAAAGCTTTAAGCATTTCTGATGCGTTTTGAAAGCGATCGCGCGGATGAAAGCGAATGGAGCGATCGATTACCGAAGCTAGGTTAGAATGTATTTGTGGTGCTTCTTCTCGCCAGAGGATCTCTCCTGTTTGGGAATCTACTGGTAATTCTTGGGGACTTTTTCCCGTTAATAGATAGATTGCGGTCAAACCGAGACTATAGAGGTCACTAGAGTACACAGGGCGACCTGCTGCTTGTTCTGAACTCATATAACCAGGTGTGCCAATACTAATAGATACTGAGTTAGCTTGTGGATTAGCTTGAGTAATAATTGCTTCTTTTAGCGCGCCAAAATCGATTAATACAGGTAGGTTATCCTTTTCCCGTAGAATAATATTTTCTGGTTTAATATCCCGATGAATAATTTTATGATTATGAGTATATTCTAAAACTGGTAATAACTTCAGGAGAAGATCTGTTACTTCTTTGGGGGTTAATACTCCATCTGCTGCTATTTTTTGTCTGAGATTAATTCCAGGAATTAATTCTTGGACTAGATAAAAGTCACTTCCTTCAGCGAAATAAGCGTATAAGCGAGGTATCTGGGGACTATGTTCTCCTAATTCCTCTAAAATAGCTGCTTCTCGTTGAAAGCGTTCTTTTACCCAAGTTTCTGGCGGTTGAATCGCTGGTTTGAGCTGTTTAATCACGCATTTACGTTCTGAAGGCATATGGGTATCTGTCGCTATAAAGGTTTCCCCAAAGCCTCCCCTACCGATAGTTTGGACAATGCGATAACGATTATTAAGTAGTTGAGTGATCATTCTGGTGTTATCTCTTAGTTGATTTAACTATAAAATAATCTAATCTTTATCGCCTTGACTTTCCCAATCAGGACAATCTTCTGTTTCCCAACCGTAGGGGTGCATTCCACAGATTAAAATATTACCATTATAGATTCTGCCATGATAGTTAACACAGCCAATACAAGCGGGATGAAACTCAGAACTTGGTTCTATTTTAGGATTCCAACCTAAATCATCATAAAAGGGGTTACGCCAGTAATTTTGATTATCCTCGGAAAAATCATCTCTAAAGTTTTCTCCTGACCAATCATTTTCTATATCTCTAAAAGTTTGCAGTACATCTTGGACAAAGTCTTCTATTTCTCTAGGTAGGTAAATATCTATTTGTTCAGTTAGAAAATCCACCGTTTCTATTACTTCCTCGGTGACTTCTTCTGTAACTGTTTCTACCCATTCCGATATATTGTAGGATAATTGCTCGAAGTCTTTGAGAGTTTTTTCTAAAGCAGTAAAGATATCATCTGACCAATCTTTCATTATTCCCTCTGTTTGGTTTTATTCTATTCGTCATCACTAACTATTTCGATACGCCGAGGCTCGTTAGATTGAGTAGTTTCTACCGATTCTGGGTTAGATTCTTGAGCTTCTTTGACTAATTCGTCAACATATTTGCGCGCATCTTCTACACTGATTTCACCTCTGGCGACCATCTCATCAGCAATTTTTTGAGCTTGAACTCTCAAATCTTGAAAGGTCATTCCTGCTCTTTCCGCGGCGTAATCAGCTATACCAATACCGAGATAGATCGCTTTTTGTACTAGATCTCCTAAACCTGCCATGGTGATTTTACCTTCAAAACCTACTTATGTTTCTATTCTAAGCAAATTTTAGAGCTTTGCCCCTTTTGCTTGTATCTACTTTACCGTTTTGATAAACAATTTCTCCATTAACCATGGTTAATACTGTCCAACCCGTGAGATTCCACCCTTCAAAAGGACTCCAGCCAGATTTAGTTAATAATTCTTCACGTACAACAGGGCGATAGGTGTTTAAATCTACCAGGATTAAATCGGCGTCATAACCAGGGGTAATTAAACCTTTGTTAGGGATGTTATAACCTTTAGCTACAGCAGTTGACATCCAGTGGGAAACTTGAGCAACACTGCAACGTCCTTTCATGGCTTCTGTTAACATTAAGGCTAGGGAGGTTTCTACTCCTGGCATTCCTGAAGGGCTATGGGGGTAGGTTTTGGCTTTTTCTGCTAGGGTATGGGGTGCATGATCCGTGGCGATAAAGTCAATAACACCATCAACAAGGGCTTGCCAAAGTATAGCGTTATTTTCAGGCGATCGCAGGGGAGGATTCATCTGGGCTAATGTTCCGATTTGCTCATAAGCGGTGGTATTGAGTAATAGATGTTGGGGGGTTACTTCTGTGGTTACCCAAGCTGGTTTATTTTCCCGTAGCCATTCTGCTTCTATTCCCGTAGATAGGTGTAAAATATGTAAGCGACGTTGATATTTTTTGGCTAATTTAACGGCTAATTGGGTGGCGTTGAGAGCTGCTTGTTCGTCTTGAATCTCTGAGTGAATGCTAGGGGTAGTAATCCCGACAAACTGTTGACGACGTTGATTGATTCTAGCTTGATCTTCTGCGTGTACAGCAATGAGGCGATCGCCGTGAGCAAAAATCTGCTCTAATTTCTCTTCTTGACTAACTAACAAATCCCCGTGCATTGAACCCATAAATATCTTGATACCACAGACAGGGTTTACGGTCAATAAATCTTCTAGATTATCAGCAGTTGCACCGATGAAAAATCCATAATTAACTACGCATTTACTCGCTGCTCGTTGTAATTTATCATCTAAAGTAGCTTGATTGATAGTTAGGGGGCGAGTATTGGGCATTTCTAGGAAAGAAGTAACTCCACCTTTAGCACAAGCACAACTAGCGGTAAATAAATCTTCTTTATGCTCTAAACCTGGTTCGCGGAAATGAACTTGAGGATCAATTACTCCTGGTAATAGGGTTAATCCTTCTGCCTTGATAATTTCTGTGTCTTCTGTATCTTGGAGATTGTCCCCAATTGTGGTAATCTTGCCTTGGTTTACCGCGACATCTGTTAAAGCAAACTCACCATTAGGTAAAAGGACTTGGGCTGATCTAATTATATATTTCATCTTCTTTTTGGTATTATTTTGATTAGGTAAACTCTTTAGAGGTAATTTAGGTGAAATTTGGTCAATGGCTTGGCTTGTTAAGTTTAATACTCGCCATCTATATAATTTGGCACATCCGTCAATTAATACTTTTAGTGTTTACTGCGGTTATTATTGCTACAGCACTTAACCGTTTAGTCTGTCGGTTACAAAGGTGGCGATGGTTACAACGGTGGCAATTTAATCGTACTCTGGCGATTGTTATTGTTTTACTAGCTACAACTATTATTGCTTTTCTCTGTACATTAGTGATTGTTCCTGCTTTTATAGAACAGTTTCAGCAACTAATGACTAGAGTACCTGCATTTTCTCGCGAAGTGTATGAATCTTTACAAAAATTAGAACAAGAGCTAGACTGGATACCTGAATTACCGACTTTATCTGACCTAGTTATTCAATTACCTAATTTTACTACAGATTTATTTAAAAACTTTTTAGCGTTATTTTCTAATTCCTTATTTGTGTTGTTAAGGATTTTATTTGTGATAGTACTTACAGTCATGATGTTAGTTGATCCCCAAGCCTACCGCAAGGGTTTATTAAGGTTATTTCCCTCTTTTTATCGTCGTCGAGCTAATGAAATTCTCACCTTAACGGAAACTTCGATCGCTAATTGGGTAATTGGGATTTTAATTAATTGTTTCTTTATTGGTAGTCTTAGCGGTATTGGTTTATCTGTTTTAAAAATAGATTTTGTGTTAGTTCATGCCTTATTAGCAGGGTTACTTAATTTTATTCCTAATTTTGGTCCTACTGCTAGTGTTATTTTTCCTATTATGGTAGCAGTCCTTGATGAGCCTTGGAAAATTATCGCTATTTTAATTTGGTATTTTATTATTCAAAATATCGAGAGTTATTGGTTAACACCAATGGTAATGGCTAAACAAGTTTCTCTCTTACCCGCAGTTACTTTAATGGCGCAAATCTTCTTTACTTCTGCTTTGGGGGTATTAGGATTGTTATTAGCGCTTCCTTTAACTGTAGTAGCTAAAACTTGGATTGAAGAGTTATTATTTAAAGATATCTTAGATCATTGGAATACTTCTTCTTTTGAAATAGATCCTTTCGCAGATTTAGAGCATCCTGATCATAATTTAGAAACAGATATTTTACCTCTTCTAGATAATCATGATAACGAAACTTCCGAAGTAGGTGAGATTTAGTTTAAAAGGCAATAGGTAAAAGGGAATAAGTGGTATAGTGTTTAGTAATAATAAAACCTAATATCTAACTCCTAATACCTTCCTTGCTATAGTTATAATAATTTGACAAAGATTGAGAGCAGAAAAATCATGTTTAGCAGAGATCCCAAAGATACAACACCACCAGAGACACAAAGGAAATTACAAGAACCAATACTGCCTAGTAATCCTCAGAATCCTCTGACTAAAAACCAACCTCAAGAAATAGTCACAGTAATTGAAAAAATTAGTGGAGTCTTATCTCCTTATTTTATTGTTTTAGTGGGTTTGTATTTATACGATAATGATTCTTGGTTTAGTTTTCTTCTCGGAGCAGTTTTGATTATTACTGGAGTAGTATCTATTCTCAAAATTTCGGGAGATGATGTTAATAAATTTTTGACTTGGCTTAAAAAAACTTTGGGTTATGATAGCGATGAAAATGAGTAAATCATATATTATTAAATAACCAATAAAGGGACTCCATGAGTCCCTATAAATTCTATTTATTAGGTTGGGGAGTCATACGTAAATAAGGTTTAACTTCTTGATACCCTTTAGGAAATTTTTGTTTTAATTCTTCAGGATCTTTAAGAGATGGTACAATCACACAATCTCCTCCATCTTCCCAATTAGCGGGTGTGGCTACTTGATAGTTATCTGTCAATTGTAAAGAGTCAATAACTCTTAAAATTTCAGCAAAGTTACGACCAGTACTAGCAGGATAAGTAATGGTTAAACGTAATTTTTTCTGTGGATCAATAATAAACACAGAGCGCACGGTTAGGGTATTATTAGCATTAGGATGAATCATCCCGTAGAGATCTGAGACTTGGCGATCTGGATCGGCAAGAATGGGATAATTGAGGGTAATAGTTTGAGTTTCCTCAATATCTTTGATCCAACCTAAATGAGATTCTACATCATCGACACTGAGGGCGATAGTTTTGACATTGCGTTTGTCAAATTCGGGTTTAAGTTTAGCTACTGTACCTAATTCAGTAGTGCAAACTGGGGTATAATCAGCAGGGTGAGAGAAAAGAACTACCCAACTATCACCAGCCCATTCATAAAAAGAAATTTCCCCCATCGAGGAAGCTTGTTTAAAATCGGGAACTTGATCACCAAGTTGTAAAGGCATAGGTTTAATTCCTTTGAGAGTCTAGTATCTTGAGTACATTTTCAAGCTTAAAGCTATAAAGTAACTAATTATACAAGTAACCACTAAGACTTAACAAAAATTATCAAGTTACGGAGAGAGAGGGATTCGAACCCTCGGTACCACTTACATGGTACAACAGATTAGCAATCTGCCGCTTTCGACCGACTCAGCCATCTCTCCAATATAGATTCTAATCTTAACACTATTTTGGTATTTTGCCAAGAAAAAAGTAAAATAAAATATGAAGAATTGTTTAAAAAAATGTCTAGTAAACTTAGCAAACTACAAGAATTATTTAGCGGGTTAGAAAAAGCACTGATTGCCTATTCTGGGGGAATAGATAGCACTTTAGTAGCCAAAATAGCCTATGAAGTATTAGGCGATCGCGCCTTGGCGATTACAGCAGTCTCTCCCTCCTTGCTACCAGAGGAATTAGACGAAGCCCAATTTCAAGCAGAAATAATCGGGATACCCCATGAATTAGTCTTTACCCGAGAAATGGAGAACCCTAATTACACCAGTAACCCTGTTAATCGCTGTTATTTTTGTAAAAGTGAACTTCACGATACCCTCAAACCAATAGCCCTAGAAAGAGGTTATCCCTACGTTATTGATGGTGTCAACGCCGATGATTTACAAGATTATCGTCCCGGAATTCAAGCAGCTAAAGAAAGAGGAGTGCGATCGCCTTTAGCTGAATTAGGAATCACTAAACTAGAAGTCAGAGAAATCAGTAAAATCCTTGATCTTCCCTGGTGGGATAAACCATCTCAACCCTGTCTCTCCTCACGATTTCCCTACGGTGAAGAAATTACCGTCGCTAAACTCCATAGAGTAGGGAGGGCTGAGGTGTATTTACGTAACCTAGGCTATAAGAATCTGAGAGTACGTTCTGTAGAAGATACCGCTAGAATAGAATTACCCGCAGAACAAATACCTGAATTTATCAGTAAAACCAATCTACCCGAATTAGTAGAAGTCTTTCAGAGTTATGGTTTTATTTATGTTACCCTAGATTTGGAAGGTTACCGTAGTGGTAAACTTAACCAAGTCTTAACCGTGATGAACTCCCGATGAGTAAAAAATACGGTTTAATTTTAGTAACAGCAGGTTCGGAAACCGAAGCAGAAACAATCGCTTCTGCTTTAATCACCGAACATTTAGCCGCTTGTGTCAGTGTTCACCCCATTAAATCTCTTTATCGTTGGCGAGGAGAAATTAACTCAGATACAGAATGGCAATTAGTCATCAAAACAGATTTAAATCTCTTTGCTACTATTGCCGCGAAAATTACTGCTATTCACTCCTACGAAGTGCCCGAAATCATCGCTATACCAATCGTTCAAGGAGCTGTACCCTATTTAGATTGGTTAGGATCTTGTCTAAACTCCTGAGTTTACCGATTTAACCCGATAACTCCTTGTAACTTTGCTCCTGTGAAGTTTGCACCAGTTACATCAGCATTAGTAAGGTTGGCGTCTTCTAAATCAGCTCCTGTAAAATCAGCGTTTTGCAAATTTGCACCACTGAGATTAGCTTCTTCTAAATCAGCACCACTGAGATTAGCACCACTCAAGTTAGCACTACTGAGATTAGCTTCTTCTAAATCAGCACCTTGGAGATCGCAACCAGGACATTGATTAGTGGAAAGTAATTGTTGTTTAGCGTCATTTCCTGTAAGGGTTTGAGCCATTGCTTGAGATTCTATAATTATATTCAAAGTAGAAAAACAAGCGACTAATATGGTGGTAAACCCCAAGAGGCTGAACTGCTGGATTTTGGTATTGGAGAAGATGAAATTTGTTTGAGTATTATTTCTAATCAATAGTATTGTCCTTATTTTCTAACCACTACGGGTATTTTAACAATAAAAATGTTGCCAAACTGAGCAATTACCTTTATCATTGTCAATAGATGAGCTTATTGAAACTATATTTATGCCTCCCTACACAGCAACATCTCTCAAATCAGAACTAAATGCCAGGGGTTGGCGCTTAACACCGCAACGGGAGAAAATTCTACAAGTTTTTCAGAATTTACCCCAAGGTAATCATTTAAGTGCTGAAGAATTACACAATCTCTTAGAAACCAGAGGAGAGGGAATCAGTCTCTCGACTATTTATCGTAGTGTCAAACTTATGTCACGCATGGGTATTCTCAGAGAGTTAGAACTAGCCGAAGGTCATAAACACTATGAGTTAAACCATCCTCATCCTCACCATCACCACCATTTAGTATGTATCCAGTGTAACAAAACTTTGGAGTTTAATAATGATTCTATACTGAAACAAAGTTTAAAACAGTGTGAGAAAGAAGGTTTTCAATTAATCGATTGTCAGTTAACGATTATGGCGATTTGTCCTGAAGCGATTAGGATGGGCTGGCCTTCAGCTTTACCGAGTAATTGGGCTTGTACTCGGGCTATTTCTGAAAGCCATGAGTGAACTATGAAGAAGTCCCTAGTTGAAACCCTAGGGCTTTTTTCTGCATAGTTTGAAAGATATTATAAAATCCATTAGCGCGAGAAGGGGTTAAACTCATTTTTAGCCCTGTCTCTTCGATAAAATCGGGGGTAACCGCGAGAATCTCATCAGGGGTTAAACCGTTAAGTCCTTCGATTAAAAAAGCCACTAAACCTTTGACTAGTTGCGCGTCTGATTCTCCCTGATACCAAACGCGACCATCACGAAAATCTGCGGTGATATAGACTTGAGAGACACATCCGTTGACCTTATTAGCGCTGGTTTTGGCTGATTCTGGTATGGGTTCTAGTTTTTTAGCGTACCAGAGTAGTTGCTCATAACGTTTTTTAGGATCACGACGAGATTTAAAGCGTTGGACAATTTTATCTAGGTTTTCTGGTAAGGTCATGGAGTGACATTCTCCTCGTTACTATCGGTATAAGATTCTTCACTAGTAGGGGGGACTAAAGCTACTGCGGCGATCGCGTCTTCTTCGTCTAATCTTTGTACTCTTACCCCTGTAGCTGAGCGAGATTGCAGGGAAATTGCATCTACTGTTTGACGAATAATGATACCGCGACTGGTGATAAGCATCAACTCATCTGCTGGGTTAACTATGTGTATAGCTGCTAATCGTTCTTTTTCTCGACGAAAACGAATCATTTTTAAGCCTATACCCGCGCGTTTCTGCATTCTAAAGGCTTTTACTGGTACTCTTTTGCCATAACCTCCTTTAGTTATAGCTAATAACCAAGGTCCGTTATCATTCTGATCGTGGGTTATTTCTTCTTCCTCCTCTGTAGTATCTGCCTCGATAGTAGCGCTAATTTGACTCGGGAGGACATCCATGCTGATTATTTCATCACCGCTTCTGAGTTTCATTGCTTTTACTCCTCGGGTTGCTCTTCCCATAGGGCGTAATTGCTGTTCATCGGCTTTGAAGTGTATCGCCATACCTTGAGTAGAACCGATAATGATACTATCTTCTGTTTTAGCTAAACGTACCCAGCGCAGTTGATCCCCTTCTCCTAGGGAAATAGCGATTAAACCACTACTACGAATATTGCTAAAGGCTGATAGGGCTGTTTTTTTGATGTATCCTTTACGCGTCAACATCACCAAATATTGCTCAGGGCTAAATTCTGTTACCGCCACCATAGAGGTGATTTTTTCTTTGTTATTAATCGGTAACATTTGTATTAAAGGAGTACCCCTAGCAATACGTGAAGCTAGAGGAATATGATAAGCGTTGAGACTGTAAACTACCCCGCGATCGCTAAAAAACAAGAGATAATTATGATCACAACAGGTGAGAAAATGTTCTACTACGTCGTCTTCTTTAATTTTTGCTCCTGCTTTACCTTTAGTTGCTCGACTTTGAGCTTCAAAGTTACTCACAGGCATTCTCTTAATATATCCTTGTTCGGTGAGTAAAATTACGGCTTTTTCGTTAGCGATTAAATCTGTATCGACTATTTCTCCCTCGTCGGGGATAATTTGGGTTAATCTCGGGGTAGCGTGAGTAGATTGAATTTGTTTGAGTTCGTTAATAATTATCTCGTCGATTCTTTCTTTTTTAGCGAGAATGTCGCGATAATCTATAATTTGTATCTGTAACTCTTCATGTTCTGCTTTAATTTTTTCGGCTTCTAAAGCGGTTAAACGACGCAATTGCATTTGTAAAATTGCCTCTGCTTGGGGGGTTGAGAGATTAATCTCACTAATTAATTCTGCTTTGGCTGTGGTTGTATCTGCAGCTTGACGAATTAATTGGATGATCCTATCTAGATTGTCTAAAGCGATTAATAACCCTTGCAGGATATGGTCTCTTTCTTCGGCTTTACGCAGTAGATAGGTTGTGCGTCGGGTAATTGTTTCCACCCGAAAATCGACAAATACGGTTAAAAATTCTTTGAGGGTGAGTAATTGGGGTTCACCATTAACTAGGGCTACCATATTAGCCCCAAAGTTAGATTGTATAGGTGTTAACTTGTAGAGGTTATTTAAAACTACTCGGGAATAGGCGTCTCTTTTTAATTCTAAGACAATGCGCATCCCATCGCGATCGCTTTCATCCCTAATATCAGAAATTCCCTCTAAGCGTTTCTCGTTAACCAATTCAGCTATTTTTTCAATTAAAGCTGCTTTATTGGTTTGGTAGGGTAATTCGGTGATAATGATGGTTTCTCTGCGGTTATCTTGACTTTCTATTCTAGCTACTCCCCGCATAGTAATCGAACCTCTAGCGCAGGTGTAGGCGTCTTTTATGCCGCTGTATCCGAGTATTTGTGCTCCTGTGGGGAAATCAGGACCTGGTATATATTTGAATAATTCCTGGTTAGTTATTTCTGGGTTTTCAATAACGGCAATCAAACCATCGATTACCTCTCCGAGGTTATGGGGGGGGATATTCGTCGCCATCCCTACCGCTATTCCTGAAGAACCATTTAAGAGTAGTTGTGGTATTCTAGCAGGTAGGACTACTGGTTCTTGTTGAGAACCATCAAAGTTATCGACATAATCTACGGTTTCTGCTTCTATATCTTGTAATAAAGCATCAGTGGTTAACCTTTGCAAGCGACATTCCGTATAACGCATCGCCGCGGGTGGGTCGTTATCTATTGAGCCAAAATTTCCATGTCCTTGGATGAGGGGGTTACGCATGGAGAAATTTTGCGCCATTCTCACCAAGGCGTCATATACTGAACTATCGCCGTGAGGATGATATTTACCTAATACTTCTCCGACTACCCTAGCACATTTACGAAAGGGGCGATCTGGTGTTAAGCCCAATTCATACATAGCGTAGAGTATGCGTCGATGAACTGGTTTAAGACCATCCCGCGCATCTGGTAAAGCTCTACCCACGATTACGCTCATGGCGTATTCTAAATATGATTGAGACATTTCATTGCTCAAATCTGTGGGTATAATCCGCTCTTGGGGAGTGGTCATAACTCTAGTACTCCTTTTGTGTTTAATTGTGGCTTTTCTTTGCCTTATTTAGCCCACTACTGTGCGATTATCTCTCAAATCTTAGCACATTTTGTGATGCTTTTAGGTATATTTAGCCAAATCTAGCCACAGATGCTATCACTCAAGGCATATTACGGATATTATTAAGAGAATTTTCTAGAGCAAATAATAATAGCTAGAACATCTCAACAATGTCCTAGCTTACTTTAGATGATCAATCCATTAGTTACCGTTGCGGTTTAAACCCAAGGTTAAACTATCTGGTGCTAAGAAATGATCTAAATGATAGGCTCTTTCTTCAGTTTTTAACAGAATCTGTTCATAGAGATAGCGAGTAGCGCGATCGCCTAAACTTTCCGCTTGAGCTGCTTGACGTCGTAATACCTTGATAATTTCTTGCTCTGCGCTTAAATCGTTTTCAATCATTGTGCGAGAGTTATAGGCGCCATCCTCTTCTGGTTTAAAACAGCATAACTCAGCTAACTTGCTAAAACTAGCGGCGGGGATTCCTCCTAAGCCGTTTAAACGCTCTGCTAAATCGTGAACGTGTCCTTGTACAGCGTCGTATGACTCTTGAAAGTAGTCGTGTAACTGATAAAATTCTGTCCCTTCTACCACAAAATGATGTTTTTGATACTGTAGATAGAGGGCTTGAAAGCTAGCTAAAGCTATATTTAATCCTTCACAAACGGGAACGGTAGTACTTTTCTCTAGTAATATCGGGTTTTCGCCTATTTGGTCGAAACTTTGTAATAATCCTGTACTGGTAATCATATTTACCTATAATTTTACGTTTCTACATATATCATTATACCCGAGTCTTAACTCTATTTGGTGTATCTAAGTACATTAATCAAAAAACTATTGCTAATTATTTGCAACTAATGCTATAGTGAAAAAAATAATTAAAAATATTTCCCAGTAAATTAAAGAATATGCAAAGTTACTCACCCTCTACTAACTACTATCAAACTGTCTCAGTAGCTATGAGCGATCGCTGGTCTATTTATTACCGTTTACAAGATTTAGGTGTATCCTGTAGCTGTAATCTTCACCAACCCTTGCAAATTGAGATCACTACTCCCTCGGCTGCTATTCAAGTTTGGCACGTAGTCAGACAAGAAACCATTTCTCGTGCAAAACTAATCACCTGGTTAGAGAATTGCTGGACTAATCAAGAAGTTACTTACTTAAACTAGAGAGAAATTATGAAAAATAAAGCAATAAGTCAACAATTCAGCCTAGTTGGTCAATTAAAAGGGTTTATCTTTAAGGATGGCTATAAACTTAAATACCTACGTCTCCAAGTAGAAAATATAGAATATTGGATTAAAGTCAAAAAAGAACACCGTCCACAATTTGAGCATCTCAATCCAGAAGGTATCGAGTTAAAAGTGACAGGGGAAATCGATATCTGTCATAAAACCCGCAAAATGACCCTTAACGCTGAGGAAATAAAGATAATCAGTCCTGATAACTTAGCTAATAACCCTACTCCCTGTAAGAAAGCTCAAAAAGCCTCTATTCTGATTTGTCAAAAATCCACTTGTTGGAAACGTGGAGGGGCGGCTATTTATAGAGAATTAACGGAAACTCTATCTAAATATGGGTTAGAGGATCAAGTGTTGATTAAAACTACGGGCTGTTTAAAGAAATGTAAACAACCTCCTAACTTAGTATTTATGCCAGATCGCGCTCGTTATAGTTGTGTCAGCTGTGAGGAAGTCTCCGAGATACTCGCACAACATATAGCACTAGGCGCAAGGGAATAGGGGCTCCGAATGAGAGAATGTCAGCAAACCTTAACTATTGCTTGTCAATAAGATAGTATTATTCTCAATAATATTTTGCTATGGGTGGAGGGTAAGGGCAATAGGGAATAATTGAGTCTTAATTCGGGATAACTCCTTTCCTCCCCTATAATTAGGTTAATTTTTTTAAACTCAAGGAGGAAATACTTAAAAAAGACGTTATAAAGAAAGAAAATAGGTTATTTTTAATGTTTGAAACTAATTTGCTTTGGCAATTATCCCGTCATCATTGTGTAGGTATTTGCTCTTTTCTTGTTCCCAGTATTTTACTTGTAACTTTAGCTACAATTATCTTAGTTATTATGGGCAAAAGTGAAAGTAAATCAATATTTACAGCTAGTTTAGGAATTTTACTATCTTTAGTAATGCTACTTCATGTCTTTAGCTGGTTTGCTGTAGGAGTAGTACTTGGTCCAACCTATGTTTTAATTACTTTAGCTTGTTTATGCTTAGCAATTAATCTAGGTATGGTCACGATATTTAATCCTACTGATTCATTTTTTCATAAATTGCTACTGAGGTAGGAGAAGAACGAGTTAAATAAACAAAAATCCAAAGTTTGAAGGTTGAATCAAGTATAACAGGTACAGTAGCAATAAAAATATAGACTAGTTTATCATTTTCTGGCAACCCAAAATGGTGAGCTATTCCTTGTAAAATTACTTCCCAACCTTCAGCGGAGTGGAAACCAACAAATAAATCAGTAAGTAGAATAAATAGATATACTTTAGCAATATCATTGAGACTGCGAAAGATACGATCTATAAACATTCTGATATAAATTAATTGTTTCCTTCCGATAATCGCTAGAAAGATAAAAATTGCTAAAGATACACCATCAGCAGCTATATTTTTATAAGCGTCTAAACTGCGATAACCTGCTTCTTGATAAATTTCTTGAGCCATTTCTTGGAGTTTTTCTTGTTTCCTTTCTTCCTCAATTAGCCCTAGTAACGTAGCAATTTCTAGGTTATCTTTTTGGTGATTATATTCTGTTAAAAATCTTTCTGAGACTTCTTCTGAAATTTGGACTCGATCTGGAAATCTGTCACGATAATAATCAAAAAGAGGTTCAAAAACTAAGTTACGAGTAACTATTTGAAAAAATAAAGGAATCAAAAGTAAAATTAAGAGCCAACGAATAGCGATTTCTTTCTCTCGTTTTTGTGCTCGAACACTTTCGATTACTTCATCTTCGTATTGGGGGGATAATTCCCGACGAATTTGAGACACAGCATCTACTAAGGAGTTATGTTCACCATTTTTACCGCGGAATTTGGGTAAACCAATCACGAGGTTTTTACTAATTGTATTGGTATCTTCCGAAGGATTAACAGAGTCAGTAACTACCCTAGTATCGATTAGATTAGCACTATTGGGGCGATCGCGGTATCTTTTTAAGACTCCCTCAATAAATTCTAACTTGTTTAAGATTTCTGCTTGTTGTTCTCGGGAGTACTGTTCACGGTTAAATAAGAAACCACTGACGCGAAAACTACTTAGATGATAACGAACTTTTAACAGTTGTTGATCTAGTTGCGTTTGAAAGTAGTCAGAGACGGTTTTCCCCTTATCAGGATCAAAGGCGATCGCTTGACCTTGAAAGTGTTCATTTTCGATTTTTTTGATGTTTTTTGCTGCTTCTAAAGCTTTATCTAAAGCTCGTGAGTTAGCTTTTTTAGATAATTTGTGTAACGGTTTAAAGATAGAAACTAGCATGCTCTAACTAGGGAAAAAATCTAGCTTTATTATGACTGATTTTTGTGATGAGTAACTTCTATCACCGTGTGAACATTACCTCTGGGGCTAAAATCACCTTTAAAGGTTGCTTTAAGAGGAGCACAAGCTGCGACAAAGTCATCAAGAATTTGATTGACTACTTCTTCATGGGAGATATAGCGATCGCGATAGCTATTGATATATAGTTTCAGGGCTTTTAATTCTACGATCAACTGATCAGGAGTATAAGTTAGATAGATAGTAGCAAAATCTGGGTAACCTGAGAAAGGACATTTACAGGTAAATTCTGGTAGGGTAATTTGAATTTGATAATCACGACCTATTCTAGGGTTAGGAAAGGTAATTAACTCACCTTCTGCGATCGCTCTTTCGCCGTATTTAATTTCTGTCTTAGTCATGTTGTTTAATTTTGTGCACTATATATAATGATAAAACCGCCAACGCTAATATTGACGGTTTTTGAATTTTAACCAAGATGATAACTTGATTTATTGACCTGAACCAACTCCCGCGTAAGCGCCATAGAAAAACAGACCAACTACAGCAATTACACCTAAACCTGCGATGGTTGCTACTACCCAGAGGGGGATACGAGCTTCTCCTGACATATTGATGACCTCCTAGAAATTAATTGAAGAAATAGCTAGAAAAGAGAATACCAAGAACCGCGACTAAGAGCAAACCTAAATAAAGGGAAGTGCGGTTTAATTCTACTGGTTGTCTATTGGGGTTAGTGTTTCTTTCCATTTTTTTACCTTTGGATAAACTGCATTGCGGCGATCGCGCCTAAGAAGAAAACGCTAGGTACAGCTAGAGTATGAACTGCTAGCCATCTTACTGTAAAGATAGGGTAGGAAACTGGTTGATTAGGGCTATTTGTTGCCATATTATTCACCTTTTAATTGATCTAACGATTAAATTCTTCGATTTGTTTGATAGCTTCGTAACGATCTGAGACGATAGGTATTTCTTCTCTTGTCTCTGTGAAGTATTCATTAGGACGAGGTGTCCCAAAAGCTTCATAAGCTAACCCTGTGCTCACGAATAGCCAACCTGCTATAAATAACATAGGGATAGTGATGCTATGGATCACCCAGTAACGAACACTAGTTACGATATCAGAAAAGGGACGCTCTCCAGTAGTACCTGACATTTTTTATTACTCCTATTGAATTGATGATTTTCCCAAAAGATGTTTAAGCTGCTGTCTCTGGTTGATATTTTAGCAATATACCATTTTGACCGAGAACAAATCCCTGGTCAGGGGAAATAAATACGACCTTGTAGAAATTAGAGGGTATTTCTTCTACTGCTCTATCTTTTGCCCAGGTTTCGCCGTCGTCTGTACTAACTAGTAGATTACCGCTACCGCCTGCAGCCCATAGTTCTTCTGGTGTTCGATAACCCATATCTAGCAATCCCCAACTTGTGGAGAATTCAGGGTATTGTACTTCTCCCCAGTTTTCCCATTCTTTAGGTTCGCTAAACTGAATTTGACCACCTCTTGCTAATAGCCAGAGTCTTCCGTCTTCCCCAAAACCCATATTCTGTAATCTCCTGGAGGAGGTTCGATTATGGGGAGTCCATTCTGTATCACCAGGAGACCAGGTAGAATAGAAGTTACCACGGGCTGAAACAGCTACATATTCCCCGCTAGGAGCGCGATTTATGATTCTAGCTACTCCTACTGAACCCTCTACTAAAGCTTTCCAGTTTTTACCTCCATCTACGGTTTTATAGATAGCTCCTAATTTAGTTACCATCTCCGCCGAATTTGGTCCTAGAGCTAGGATATCATAGGGTGCGCCTGGTAGTTTAGAACTGAGGGCGATTCTTGTCCAATTTTCTCCACCATCTGTAGTACGCAATAAGAGAGATGGTTCTCCTGTAATCCATCCTTCTTGTCCTGAGAAGCTAATTCCTGTAAAGCCAATTTTTTCTTCCCCAAAATCGATGTTAACTGGTGTCCAGGTATCTCCTCCGTCTTTAGTTTCAAACAGAGTTGCTCTTGTACCTACTAACCAGCCGTGATTTGGGTCATCTGTAAAAGCTATATCAGAGAAAGTTGCTTCTGTGGGTAACTCAACTAGTTTCCACGGATTATTACTAGTAGATGGTAGAGAACTACAACCTACACAAAGGATAGCAAATAGTAAAATTATAACAATTTGTTGCAGTTTTTTCATTAATGCTCTCTAAATATAAACTTATTTAAGCCCATAGAGACTGATAAAGAAGAGAAACCCTAGGGCTAAACCACCGAAAATTAACAAGTTTTTTTGTGCGGGTGTCAGAGTATTAACTCCTAAACCATATTTGAGGTTTTCTTCAAATCCTGAAGGAGCGTTACTAGCACCTATGTTGGCGAATTGGGCTTTACCCACGCCACAAACGGGACAACGCCACGTACTCGGTAAATCTGCAAAGAGAGTCCCTGGAGGTGTATTGCTTTTTCCGTCTCCTTTAGCAGGTTCATATACATAACCACAGCTACGACATTCGTAATTAGCTGGGGCAGTTTCTGCTATAGTTTTTTCTTCTGGTCGCTCGCTCATGATTAATCTTTAAGCAAATCTTAAGGCTTCTGTAACAAATTATGACATATAATTAAGCAAATTCTCATTTATTTTTGTTCCCAGCTATGAAGATTCAAGCTGGGAAGGTTGCTATACTAGATCAGTTTGACTAGACGTAAACCGAAATAGAGTCCTAAAGCGAGCACGGTGAATCCCAAAAATATACCAACAAAGGCAATACTAGCAGAAAACATTATTTTTATTCCTGTAAATCAAAATGCAAACTATCTCTGTTAAATTACCACAAAACCCCTATGAAATAGCGATCGCCCCAGGAATTTTAACCGAAGTTGGTAATTACTTACTCAATCTCAAACTAGGTAAAAAGATTTTAGTTATCTCTAATCGGGAGATTTTTGACTTTTGGGGAGATATAGTAGTCACTAGTTTAGAAGAAGCAGGATTTAACCTAACTATTCATTTAATTCCCGCGGGTGAAAGTCATAAACACCTAGATTCTATCAGTAAAATCTATGATTTAGCCTTAGAACATCGTTTAGAGCGTAATTCGACTTTTTTAGCTCTTGGTGGGGGAGTAATTGGGGATATGACAGGTTTTGCTGCTGCTACCTGGCTCAGAGGGGTTAATTTTATCCAAGTTCCTACTACTCTCTTAGCTATGGTTGACGCTTCTATTGGTGGTAAAACAGGTGTTAATCATCCCTTGGGTAAAAATTTAATCGGTGCTTTTTATCAACCAAAATTAGTTTTAATCGATCCTAGCGTGTTAAAAACCCTTCCTAATCGGGAATGGCGCGCGGGAATGGCGGAAGTGATTAAATATGGTGTAATTTGGGATAAGGAGTTATTTTCTAAGTTAGAAGCGACTCCTACTTTAAATAGTATGTCTGAACTTACACCAGACTTATTAGAAACCATTATTACTCGTTCCTGTCAAGCTAAGGTAGATGTGGTTACCCAAGACGAGAAGGAAGGGGGGTTGAGAGCTATTTTAAACTATGGTCATACTATTGGACACGCTCTAGAAAGTCTTACAGGTTATAATACCCTTAGCCATGGTGAAGCGGTAGGAATTGGTATGATTATGGCAGGAGAAATCGCTACTAGACTAAATTTGTGGACCTCAGCTGAAAATGAACGCCAAAATCAGTTAATTGTCAAAGCGGGTTTACCTACTACTGTTAATCAATCTCTAGATATCAACGCGATTATTACTGCTCTTTCTAGTGATAAAAAAGTGAAAGATGGTAAAATACGTTTTATCCTTCCTACCGCTATTGGCAAGGCGATTATGACTGATAACGTCCCTACAGAGTTAATTAAAGATGTTTTAACTACTCTTGAGTAACTGGATTTGTCTTAAAATCAACAACATCATGCTCTATAGTACCAACACGATTGAGGGGCCAAAAACGCACAAAAGCTCTACCAATTAGATTTTGCCTTGGTACAAAACCCCAAGCGTGAGAATCATAACTATTATTACGATTATCCCCTAAGACTAGATACTGGTCATCGGGGACAATTTCTGGACCATAATTATATTTGGGTAATTCTTTAATATAATCTTCTAGGAGTACTTGACCATTGATCAAAACTTGACCGTCTCTTACCTCCACTGTTTCTCCTGGTAAACCAATAATCCTTTTTATAAAAGCTTGATGATAACTTTCTTGCTTAAGTGCTTCTGTTGGTCTAAAGACGACAATATCTCCTCTATCGGGTTCATGAAACAGATAGGTTACCTTTTCAATCATGAGATGATCGTTTATTTGTAAGGTAGGTTCCATCGAACCAGAGGGAATATACCGCGCTTCAGCGATAAAAGTACGAATCCCAAAAGCCAATACCCCAGCTAAAGCCAGGGTTTTAAACATTTCTACCCAAAAATTCTCTGTTTGTTCTTCTTGTTTTTTTTTCTGGTTATCAACAGTACTCATATTTTGCAAAAATCATACCTTTGGATTAATTGTAGCAATAGAGAATAGCGGCTGGGTATATTTGGTAATTTCTTTGAGTAATATACCCAAAACGCAAGTAAAATTTTTTAATCAAGGTGTAAGCTTCTTTGAATTTATAGTTTATGTACTAGTTGTAACCGTGTTTAACCGTGATAAACTTTCCTCAATTATTTTTTCCATTTTTTCAGGCTCTACATAAAGTCCATTTCCATCTTGATTTCCTACTAAAAAACCATATTTAAGATTTAAAAGCACAGAAATTACGTAATATGTTTGTTTTATCATATTTTCTGGAAATATTTCTATAACTACAGAACCAGGTGTAGCAAATACTAAGTTTGACATTCCTGCACCAAAAATTCCTATTATAATTTCTGCTTGTTGAAAAAATTTAATTTTTTGTTCAACAGAAAAATCTGTTAGAGCTATAATTTCAAACCCATATTTTTCTAAAATAGGTTCTAGCTCAGATTCATTAGTTATCTGACGAGATCTAGCATCTTTTCTACTAATATAAATACGTCTTTTTTTCTCAGTAAAATTTTCTTGTTTAGGTAATTTTTCTCTTAACCATTCTACTGTTTCAGCGTAGGTAATATCAGGATGCTTAGTAAACAAACTATTGCATACGTGTAACTTGTCAATTTGATAAACACCATTTTCTAAAAAAATTACACGATCTAGATAACCAGCTATTTCTAAAGTTTCTTTACAAAATGGTTGTAAGTCTTTAGGCAACAGTATTGGTAAATCTTTTAAGGTTGGATCTTGATCAAAAATTCGCATTTTTGGTAATATTTGTACAAGCCAATGCCAGTAATTTCCAGGGAAACTTCCTAAGATAAAAATACATTCTTGTTCTATTTTTGTTTTTTTACTACCTAATATTGATTCGAGTTTTAACATAAGATAAAGATCTTCTAAATTCCGTAAGAAGAATGCTCTGATATGTGTAGTTACATCGCGGATAACTTTTCCTTGCCATATATGTAAATTACTCGGAAATTCTATCAACACATTCTTCAGAGAAACTATGGCTATTTTATGTTCTGTTGTCTTGGCAATATCCGCAAATCTTTGATATTGTTTTAATCTATTTTCTAGGTCTATTTCTTCTGGTAAACAAAATGGGATTGGAAAGGGTTGTTCTATTTTATATGTATCGGGAAGGTAAGATATAGCAAAATCTTCAGACTTGGGTAGAGAAGAAGCATCAACTAATCGACTAGGACCTTTTTTCAGGAATTTAAAAAGATTGATGGTCAAATTGGTCAAATATTTTTGGTAAATAGGATCGAGAAATTTATAAACCTGAGACCTTAATTTCATCGTTATAAGATAAATAATTGGATTATAGAGAAGATTTTAACTCAAGATGGATCAACAGAGCATTAATATCAGCGGGATTAACTCCACCAATGCGAGAAGCTTGACCAATGGTTAAAGGTTGTACACGAGAAAGTTTTTCTCTAGCTTCCATGGAGAGAGTCTCGATACTCAGATAATCTAGGTTGTTAGGGAGATTACGATGAGCTTGACGACTGATTTGCTCTATCTGTTGTTCCTGACGTTTGATATAACCAGAGTATTTGATGTCAACTTCTGCTCCATGTTTTTCTTCAAGAGTAAGGTTAGCATTTCCTAAACCGTATTGCTCTAGATTAACGTAATGAAAACCAGGACGACGCAATAAATCAGCTAATGTGATTGAACCTTTGATTTTTTGTTGAGTATCAGCGGCGATCGCTTCTCCTACTGGCTCTTGTGCTTTAATCCTAGTTGCGTATAATCTTTCTTTTTCAGCGAGGATATTTTCTTGTTTCCGAGTAAACAGTTCCCAACGGCGATCGTCAATCAAGCCAATCTTTCTCCCTAGGGGGGTTAAGCGTTGATCAGCGTTATCTGAGCGTAAGACGAGACGATATTCTGAACGAGAGGTAAGCATTCGATAGGGTTCGCGCAAGTCTTTTGTACACAAGTCATCAATCAAAGTCCCTAGATAACTCTCTTCACGAGAGAAGACGATCATGTCTTGACCTTTGACGAAGCGTGTAGCGTTGATTCCTGCGACGATTCCTTGAGCTGCTGCTTCTTCATAACCTGTTGTGCCATTTACTTGACCTGCACAGAACAAACCTGCTATTTTTTTAGTCATCAGGGTAGGATAACATTGAGTAGCGGGGAGATAGTCGTATTCTACCGCATAAGCAGGACGCAACATGGCACAGTTTTCTAAACCTGGTAGAGTTTGCAACATAGCTAGTTGGAGCTTTTCTGGTAATCCAGTAGAAAACCCTTGTATATACAATTCTGGTATATATCGCCCTTCGGGTTCAATAAAAATCTGATGAGACTCTTTACTAGCAAAACGAACGATTTTATCTTCAATACTAGGACAATAGCGAGGACCTACGGAGTCAATCCATCCCCCATAGATAGGAGAAAGATGTAAATTATCTCGAATTAACTGGTGTGTTTGACTAGTGGTACGAGTGAGGTAACAGTTCATCTGCTCTCTTTCTACCCAAACCTCGGGGTCAAAACTAAACCAGCGTACCTGATCATCAGGGGGTTGAACCTCCATTTTACTATAGTCAACAGAGCGTTTATCTACTCTAGCGGGAGTTCCTGTTTTTAACCTTCCTGTTTCAAATCCTAGACGGTTGAGGGTTTCGGTTAATCCTACCGCGGCGAATTCTCCTGCTCTTCCTGCGGACATAGATTGAGAGCCAATCCAGATTGTACCACCTAAAAAAGTACCTGTAGTCAATATTACTGCTTGAGTTTGGAAACAAGTACCAAAATAAGTTTTTACTCCGATAACCTCATCGTTGTTACCTAGCAATAAATCCGTAACCATTCCCTCCCTAATCGTCAGATTCTCTTGATTTTCGACGATTTCTTGCATGACTTTGGCGTATTCCCGCTTATCTGTTTGTGCTCTTAAAGCCCACACCGCAGGACCTCGGGAAGAATTGAGTAATCGTTTCTGTAAATAAGTACGGTCAGCCATTTTACCAATTTCACCCCCAAGAGCATCTACTTCGTGGGTTAGTTGGGACTTAGCCGGACCTCCTACCGCTGGGTTACAGGGTTGCCAAGCAATTTTATCGAGGTTAAGGGTTAACATTAAGGTGCGACAGCCAAGACGTGCGCTAGCTAAAGCTGCTTCACATCCTGAATGTCCACCACCAACTACAATTATCTCAAAGGAGTCTTGAAATTCTACGGTCATAATCAATAGGAATTAGTTAAGGTTTGGGAAATACACCAGGGATTACTTGGAGAACCTGAAGTTCTTGTTTACGGATGATTTCTATTTCTAGAGGTGCGCCTATTTGACTAGCTTCGACTGTTTCTTGTACGTCTTTTGATTCTAGTATAGGGCGATCGCCTATTTTTTTAATTATATCTCCTGGTTGAATACCTGCTTGAGCAGCGGGAGAATTAGGCACTACTTGTACTATTAATACTCCTGTTGCGTCTTTTAGTTTTAAGCCGAATTCTGACTCAATATTTTTGAGGTTACTAGCAGTGATATTAGTCATCTGAACCCCGAGATAGGGGTGTTGGGCTTCTCCATGGACGTACAAATCTTGTGCTACTCTTTGGATAGTTTCTATGGGAATGGCAAAACCTAAACCTTGACCATCAATCCGTATAGCTGTATTCATCCCAATTACTTCGCCTTTAGCGTTGAGCAATGGTCCACCTGAATTACCTGGGTTAATCGCTGCGTCGGTTTGAATAAATTTGACTCTTTTATCTGGGATACCTACTTCACTGCTAGATCTTCCTAAAGCACTAATAATCCCTACAGTAACTGTATTATCTAATCCTAAAGGGTTACCAATGGCGATCGCCCATTCTCCTGGAATAAGATTGACGGATTGACCTAAAGTTACGATAGGCAAATTATTACCAGGGATTTTGACAACTGCTATATCGGTTAATTCGTCTGTTCCGAGTATTTTTCCTTCGACAGTTTCTCCATTGGTGAGGGTAACGATAACTTTATTTGCTCCTGCGACAACGTGAGCATTAGTAATAATTATACCGTCTTCGCTTAAGATAAAACCTGTTCCTGTACCTCGTTCTAGTCTTTCCATTTCTGGAGGTATTTCTGATTCACCGAAAAATCTACGTAAAGGATCAAAGGGGTTATGATTGGGTGAGACAATCCGCGAAGCGTCTATTCTCACTACCGCAGGTCCTACTTGTTGTACAGCTTTAGCGACAAAGTTTAAATCTTCTGGATTGGGAATATCGACCGGTGGAGAATAGCTACGACTAGCTGCAGGAATTAATTGAGGATTGAGCACAGTTTCTTCTTGGTTATGAAGATAGGAACGAGTAAAAAATCCTGCACTAGTTCCCAGGGCTAATAAGCTAGTATATATAATAAGTTGTTTAAGTTTCATGGCTATTGGTGAGGGTTCTTTCTTCTAGGATACTCTAATAATTTTACCCATTGTGATAATCTAACAGTAGCTAATAATTTTTAGGTAAATAACATGAGTGACTTAATCGCGATCGCTTACGATGATGAATATAAAGCTGAACAAGTACGCTTAGATTTAGCTAAGATGCAAAAAGAGCATCTGATTGAATTAGAAGACGCAGCTGTAGTAGTTAAGGATAAAGACGGTAAAGTCAAACTCAAACAAGCCATTAATTTAACCGCAGCTGGTGCTGTTAGCGGTAGTTTCTGGGGTTTACTCATCGGGACTTTATTTTTTGTTCCTATCGCAGGTTTAGCTTTAGGTGCAGCCGGTGGAGCGCTTTCGGGAGCACTTAGCGATATTGGTGTAGATGACAACTTTATGAGAGAATTAGGGGAAACCCTCACACCTTCTACTTCTGCTTTATTTGTTTTAGTACGTAAAGTAACTCCTGATAAAGTTCTTGAGGAAATAGCACCCTATGGTGGTAAAGTGTTACGTACATCTCTAACTAAGGACAAAGAAGAACAGTTACAAGAAGTCCTCACCAATAGAGGTATCACTCCTGAAACAATCCAAGGTTAATAAATAATTATGACAACACAATCAGATAAACCAATCGTTATTGCTCCCTCTATCCTCTCTGCTGATTTTAGCAAATTAGGAGCTGAAATTCAAGCTGTAGATGCAGCTGGTGCTGACTGGATTCACGTTGATGTTATGGATGGTCGCTTTGTCCCCAATATTACCATCGGTCCGCTGATTGTGGAAGCGATTCGCCCTTACACACAGAAACCTCTGGATGTACACTTGATGATCGTTGAACCAGAAAAGTATGTGGAAGATTTCGCTAAAGCGGGAGCTGATATTATCTCTGTTCACGCGGAACATAATGCTTCTCCTCACCTACATCGTACTTTATGTCAGATTCGCGAACTCGGTAAACAAGCGGGAGTGGTTCTTAATCCCTCTAGTCCTCTAGAATTGATTGAGTATGTTCTCGAAGTTTGTGACCTGATTTTGATTATGAGCGTTAATCCTGGTTTTGGTGGTCAAAGTTTTATTCCTAATGTGTTGCCAAAGATACAGAAATTACGCAAAATGTGTGCTGATAAAGGTCTAGACCCCTGGATTGAAGTTGATGGGGGACTTAAACCTAGTAATACTTGGCAAGTTTTGGAAGTGGGTGCTAATGCGATCGTAGCAGGATCTGCTGTGTTTAAAGCTCCTGATTATGCTACAGCGATTGAAGGTATTCGTAATAGCAAACGTCCTGAATTAGCTACTGTTTAAGTTTTTCTCTTCCCTCTCCTGTTGGAGGGGGGAAATTTTAAGGTTATGAGTCAAAAAATCCCCCCAAAATCAACTCTTTTAGCTCGTCCTCTGAAATTATGGCAAGATCAATCTAGCCAAGAAGAGGTACGCTTAGAAATTTTACCATTAATTGATGTTATTTTCTGTATTTTAACCTTTTTTATCCTGGCTGCGGTTACTTTTTCCCGACAACAAGCGATTAATCTGGATTTACCTAGCGCTAGTACAGGACAACCTCAAGTTAATGAGATGTTAGTAGTTAGTTTAGATCAAAATGGTCAGGTTTATATAGAACAACAAATGGTAACTAATGAGCAGTTAATTCAAACTTTGCGAAATTATTATTTGATTAATCCTCGGGGTTTGGTAGTGCTACACGCTTCTAGAGAAACTCGTTACAATGAAGTGGTAGAGTTATTAGATTTATTACGTACTTTTGGGGGCGATCGCGTCGCTTTAGCTACTCTTCCCCTGGATTCACAAGAACCCTTTAGCCCTATTTTACCCTAAAAAACCTTGATTAATTATCTCTTTAAAAGTTAACCAATCTTCTGACCAATTATTGATTATCTGTAGGATTTCTCTAGGATCTTTGTTACCGTAAGCAAATTCTCCCTCAAAAGCTAAAGCTGGTAAAAGACGATGATCTTGTTGGCGAATTAAAGCTGATTGTAAGCTAAAATACAGGGGACAAGAGTTTAAGTTATAGGTAAGGTTAAGTTTACCACCGATTAAGTCTGTAGAAATAGAATCTGTTAGTAAATCTGTTTGAAAATAAGCGATCGCTTGGTCTGATTTTCCTGGTAGAGAAATAATCCTTTTAAATTTTAGACTTAGTTTAGGATAACTATATTTAGGTAAATTGGTTAATAATTGCTTGACTACTGCTATTATCTTTAATTCCTCTTCATGTTTGGGAATAGATTGTTGACAAGTAATCTGACTTTTATTAGCAATAATATTTATTTCCTGGTCAATATCTGTAATTATTTGATTGCTAAAATGAGGATGAGTGAGAGTACAATAAACTTGGGCAATATCGATTATTTTAAGAGGCTGATAGTCAATTAAGGGTAATTTGGCAAACATTATATTTATTCGGGTAAGAATTCACCGTTAAGCAGATCCAAGATATTATAAGGACAATCAGCAGGAAAAATAGATAAACCTGTTTCTTTTTCTGCACTAATTAAAGCAACTGGGTAAATTTTGGCACAAATATTATCTAGATATCTTTGTAAACTAGGATTCTCTTCTAAGAATCTTTCTATGCGCAACCTTTGTTCTTTAATGGTTAATTCCCAACTGCGAGATCGTAAATTAGGTTGAAATTGCCATTGGAGTAAATGCACAATTAATACTTCTAATCGACTTTCTAGCTGTCGTTTTTCTGACTTTCCCATACTCTCAATTTCAGCTGCTATATTCTCCCAATCAATTTCTGTTAGCTGTTGGTTGCGTAGTAAATCCCCTTGTTTGTCCAAGCGTAAAAGTCTCTCTCGTAAATACTTAAATCCATATGTACTTATACCTTAAGATAGTAAATATTTGATTGTTACATTTTTGGATTTGGACAGTTTCTCAACCCAACCATGATTAAAAAAGCAGATATAGGGAGTAAACGTTTAATTAGTCTAGCACCCAATAATTGGATTAGATGGATTACACAGAGACAAGATTTAACTTTTTGTGAGTTTCTCTCGGGAGAATTTCAGTGGTTAAGTCGGGAAAATGATGTGCTGATGAAAATAGTGGGGAAAAAAGAAGGTGAATTCTTGATGCTAAACGAATTGCAACTCCGTTATCAAGACAATGGACCCTTGAGAATGAGAGTGTATGCAGCTTTAGCTCAAGAGAGATATAATTTACCTGTGTATCCAGTACTGATTAACATTTTACCACATGTCAAGAATCCCAACATCCCCAATTTCTACGAAGAAGAATTTATGGGGATTAGAAGTTATCAAAGTTATCGAGTGGTCAACTTATGGGAAGTACCAGTAGAATTAGTATTTAGAGACAACATCTCAAGTTTATTACCCTTTGTACCTATTTTAAAGGGAGGAGGGGAGGAAGTAGTAGTCAGAGAAGCAGTAAGGAAGTTAAGAGAAGAGGAAGAGTTAACAGATTTAGAACCTTTATTATCGTTTTTTGCGTCTTTTGTCTTAGAAATGCCGTTAGTTCAAGAAATAATGAGGTGGGATATGGTTATACTTAGAGAATCTCCTTGGTATCAAGAAATTTTGAAGGAAGGTTTACAATTGGGAGAAGAAAGAGGGAGAGAAGAAGGAGAAGCTAATTTATTAATACGTTTACTCTCCAAGCGATTTGGTGAAATTGACCCCTCTTTAGAATCGCGAATACGTCAACTAGGAGTCTCTCAAAGAGAAGGGTTAGGAGAAAGTATCTTTGATTTTTCTAGTTGGGGTGATGTATCTGATTGGTTAGACAATCAAGTCCAAGGGTAAAAGTCACTTTCGTAAGTACTTAAATCCATGTACAATCATAACTAAGCTTATGGTACTTTGAAGGAAACAGCATGAGGGTAGCTTCCTTCTTGATGACTAAATTTAGCAAAAATATTTAATTTATCGGCTTTGTTTCTAGAAGTATCGGCGATAATAAATATTTGATTATTATGTTTTTGGATTTGGACAGTTTCTCTAGGTAAATACTCTTCTTGTACAGTTAACCCAGCAATAATTTCTACATTTTCAGGAGCAGTTAATACCACTTGAAAATTACCTTGACTATTATAACCATGAGAGAGTAAATTTAATTGAGTGGTAAAAAAATGTGGTGATACTTTAGGCAAAGCGAGAAACTGTTCTCTAGTATATTTATTAGTTAATAACTGCCAATTTTCATCTTCAGGTAAATGAGAATAAATCAACTGCTCTGGGGGAGTAGCGAAATAAAATTGATTAAAATTAGGTGTAAACTGATGACTATCAACTGTACCTGCAGCCCAAGTAGCATCAACTAAATACCAGTTACCGTTAATTTTAACTCCATTCCAAGCGTGATTAGTTTCTCGAAGATTTGCAGTTGACTCATAACTTAATCCTTTAGCATATCCAGAAATAATAAAACTTTCTAAACCCATTTCTTGACTTAAAGCTTGGTAGAGATTAGCATAACCTGAACAAACCGCTTGTCTCCTTTTTAAAACTCCTTCGGGGGTTAAATCCCCATATTCTCCAGTATAATAACCTTGAACGTCATAAGCGATGTTAACTGCAAGCCAAGTATAGATTATTCTCGCTTTTTCTAAGTCTGTGGTAGCATGAGCTGATAATAAACGGGCTAATTCTGATACTGATGTACCATTATATTTGATGCTTTTAGCCTGTTGGTCAATTTTAGCTTAACCGCGAGAAGCCTCAAGCTTTATTTTCTCAAATAAGCGTGAGATGAATCGCGTCCTTATTT
>RECR01000067.1 GCA_007693955.1 Gloeocapsa sp. DLM2.Bin57 | reverse complement strand
GCATCCTCCACTAGTTCTGGTTGTACAGGCGACTCAGTAGCACGCTGACGCAAGAACAAAGCTCGTTGATATACGGCTTCTATTTCTGAGGATATGTCCATTTTTTACCCTAGTTATCAAGGCTTAATTAGTTTCTATCATATCTTAACTATAGAACAAAAATCATATTAACGGAATAGAACATAGAAAAAAACAATGATAGTTGCTTTGTGTCTAAAAGTATTATCTTTCCACCTTTTTGCTCTATTTTGTTAGGTCACCATCTTATTAAGTTCCCCAAAACCTACTAAGAGAATGGGGAATTCTTTTCGACATTTTAGTTAAAACGACTGAAATTTGTGCCAATAGGATGCAAGATCTAAGTAATATTTTCTAGTGCTAAAAGAATCAATTCTCTGCCTTCTAAGGGTGGCATAATGCGCGCATTAAGCAAAATTATTCTTCGTCCTACATTTTCAAAATCATGCTCTATCTTAAAATTTTGGATCTCAGTATGCTCGATTAAGAGTTCTTCTAGGAGTAATCGTAGTCGGGGAATATTCCATTGACCATTATTTAACTCAAAGAATTGACGATCTTGAGTCTCACTCGGTGATATATCAAAAGTATCATAAAAGACTTGGTTTGCTTTGACTATCTGAAAATCTTTAGTCAATACTATCAGAGATTGGCGTACCGTTTCGACGATCGCCTCTGCATAATCTCTGGCTATTTTAACCTGTTCTGCGCTATATTTGAGGGTATCAATATCTACCAAGACTATTACAGCACCATCAATACGGTTGTCTAGGGTACGATAAGGACGAATCCACAAGTCATACCAATGTCCTTCTAGATCTTGAACTTCTTGGTGATATAAATTGAGGGTATTAATCACATCTGAGATATGTTTTTCTAAATTAGCAATATTGAGATTATGTTTAATATCTCCAAAGGAGCGACCGATATCTGTAGGAATTAGGTTAAATAGATGAGCAGCTGTTGCTGTAAAGCGTCGAATGCGTAGATCGCTTTCTAACATTAAAATGGGAATATTGATATTACCTAATAAATTTTGTAAATCGTTGCTAATCTCAGTAGAAAAGGCATTGCGTCGGTATAATTCATCGTTAATGGTGCTAAGCTCTTCATTAGTAGCTTGAATCTCTTCTTTAGCGGTTTGCAATTCTTCATTGGTGCTTTGCAATTCTTCATTACTAGACAAAATCTCTTCATTAGCAACCCTGAGATCTTGATTAGTTGATTGCTGCTCAAAGATAATCGACTGAAGATAAGCTTTAGTGGATCTGAGTTCTTCTTGAAGTAGCCGAATTTGCTCTTGTTCACCACTTGATTGCTTGGGTTTAGAGCGATGACGGCGATTACTCTTAGATTCTGTTTCAATAGTTCCTAGGTTAGGTAAGTCCTCAAATAACACCAGAAAGTAATCCTGATTAGTCGCTGTCCACTTAAAGGGAATAACATTGAGCCGAATTTGGCGAGATTTAAATGACTCGGGAGTATTGAGACTATTTTTCTCCCTGAGAAAGATTCCTTCCTTTTGCACAGCTTGTCCATTCTGTTGTGCCTGCTGGATAGCAGTTCGCAACTCCATACGCAATTCTTCTTTAACCATATTGAGCAGATTGAGACTAGCTCGTCCTGGGGATGGCTCTAAATAGGCTCCTGTTTGTCCCCGAAATTGGAGAATTTCTAATTGAGCATCAATTACTACTCCTACTGGAGCGTATTGCTGCAAAATAATCTGATCAGCTAAAGACTGTAATTCTAATTCATTGATACTCCTTCTAGTAACAGTAGGTTTAGAACTACTAGTATCCATAGGGTAAATATCCTGTTTCAATTCCAGATTCAAGCCGATCGGGTTCTGTTGTTTACTATAAATTTTGTTTTTTCGATCAATTGAACTAAATAGTTCGGGAAATTCCCCCACCGTCTCGGAAGTACCTAACATTAAAAAGCCCCTAGGCACTAAACCGTAATTAAACATGGATAATACTTTTTTTTGTAAGGAAGTGCCAAAGTAAATAAACACATTCCGACAACTAATCAAGTCTAGTCTGGAAAAGGGGGGATCACAGATCAGATTTTGACGAGCAAAGATACACAATTCCCGTACAGATTTATTGATTTGGTAGCCACCTTCAACAACGGTGAAAAAACGCTCTCGTCGGGATGGGTTGACATCGATAATTTGATTGGGCTGATAAATACCGAGACGAGCTTTTTCGATAGCGATTTCGTTAACATCCGTAGCAAAAATCTGGATTGGGGGTTTGTAGGGGTGATGTGCTAAAAACTCTAAGAGACAAATAGCAATAGAATAAGCCTCTTCTCCTGTTGAACAACCTGCTACCCAAATGCGTATGGTTGAATCTGCTGGGCGATTACGCAATAGAGAGGGAAATACTTTTTCTTTAAGTGCTTCAAATGCGCTAGCATCTCGAAAAAAGTTAGTGACGTTAATCAGGATATCCTGGTATAAGGCTTGCAGCTCTGCATCATTTCCTTGCAGATAATGCAGATAATCATCTATCTTCTCTAGCCGATATAGAGCCATTCGTCGCGAAATCCGACGCTTAATCGTTGTATGTTTATAAGAAGTAAAATCAACACCGGTAGCTACTTGCAGTAACCTAAAAATCTTAGACAAAACATCAGACACTTCTAATGACTCTGTGCTTGCTCTATTTGTTACTGAACTTGCTACATAGGGATGACGACTAATGCTGGCTAGTTTTTCGGCTATTTCCCCAGGAGGTAGAATAAAATCAATATGACCCATGGCGATCGCTGTATTAGGCATATTGTTAACCTGAGCCGAGCTTTCCGATTGAGCAAAGGTAATACCTCCTGAAGCCTTAATAGCTTCTAGCCCTAATGACCCATCAGCATCTCCCCCTGATAAAATCACCCCAATTGCTTTGTTACCTCTTTCTGCTGCTAAGGACAAAAAAAACTGATCAATACTCATCATTATTTTAGGAATTTTGGGGCGAGTAGTCAGGTGCAACACTCCTTGAGATATTGTCATGATTTGATTAGGCGGAATTACATAGACCTGATTTGGTTCTACGACCATACCATCTTCTACTTCATGAACTGGCATCTGGGTTGTTCGAGAGAGGATCTCACTCAATAGGCTTTTTTGATTCGGATCTAAATGTTGCACCAGGATAAATCCCATGCCTGTATCTATGGGCAAATGACTAAGTAGTTGGCTAAAGGCTTCCAATCCTCCTGCTGATGCACCAATACCAACTAGAGGAATTAATTCCCTTTGTTGGCTATTAGGAGATACTTTATTTTTGGGTTTGGACGACATCGGGATACTCCCGTATCTATGGTGATAAGAAAAACTTCTGCTGATTTAAAACGGGACATTTTGTCTGGGAGAAGGTATTAGGTGCTATATGATTATAAAATATTTTCCCTAGGTTGTGATTAAACCCTCTCTAGCTATAAATTAGTAAATAGAGAGAAAAAAACCTTACAGGAGAGTCAATGACAACCACCGTCAACCCAACCAAGCAACCGGTATTAATCAAAAGAGAGATTTTATTCGGTAATCCTCAACGTACTAGCCCGAGATTATCGAGAGATGGTAAGTATTTAACCTATATAGCTCCTGATAGTGATAACGTCTTACAAGTTTGGTTACAAATCCTTGGTCAAGAAACAGCAGAACAATTGACACAAGATAAAAAAAGAGGAATTAGGTTTTATTTCTGGACTTATCAACCAGAACAACTAATTTATCTCCAAGACGCTGATGGTGATGAAAACTTTCATCTCTACGCGGTTAACGTTATCTCTAAACAAGTGAGAGACTTAACCCCTTTTCAAGGAGTAAAAGCACAAATAATCGATTTAGATCCCGAATTTCCTGACGAGATTCTCGTAGGTTTAAATTTAGAACAACCCGAAACCTTTGATGCTTATCGCGTTAACCTTAAAAATGGAGCAGTAGAATTAGATAGCAAAAATCCAGGGAATATCGTTAGTTGGACTTCTGATGGAGAATTTAAAATTAGAGCAGCGATCGCCGCTACCTCAGATGGAGGATCAGACCTACTGTATCGTGAAACTAGAGAGACTGAATGGGAAATCTTACGCCATTGGGGACCTGAGGATCAAGGTGGAATAGTTAGCTTCTCCCAAGACAATCAGAGTCTATATCTAGAAGCTTCTCACGATGCTAATACCCAAAGGTTAATTGCATTAGATTTAAAAACTAAAGCTGAAACCATTATCGCCTCAGACGAACAATATGATGTAAGCTCAGTAATGATGCCTCCAAGAGAAAGAAGGATACAAGCGGTTTCTTTCTATAAAGATAAAGAAGAATGGCAAATATTTGATGAGAGTATCGCTGCTGACTTTGCCATTTTAGGGAAAGTAGGTCAAGGAGAATTTGATATAATCAGTAGGGATTTAGTCGATGAAAATTGGTTAGTAGCTTATGTCGCCGACGATGGACCGGTTTATTACTATCTCTATAATCGTCCTTCCCGTCAAACTACCCTACTGTTTAGCAATCAACCCCAACTAGAGGGTTTACCCTTAGTCTCCATGCAACCTATTAGCATGACCGCTAGAGATGGTTTGACCATTCACGGTTATTTAAGCTTACCTAAAGGTCAACAAGCTCCCTATCCTACTGTATTATACGTCCATGGCGGTCCTTGGGCACGAGATACTTGGGGATACAACCCAGCAGTACAATGGCTCGCTAATCGCGGTTATGCGGTCTTACAGGTTAATTTTAGGGGTTCGACAGGTTACGGAAAAGCTTTTCTCAACGCGGCTAATCGTGAGTGGGGAGCTGCTATGCACAATGACTTAATCGACTCGGTTGATTGGGCGATTAAACAAGGTATCTCTCAACCAGATAAAATCGCTATCATGGGTGGTTCTTATGGGGGTTATGCTACTTTAGTGGGTTTGACCTTTACTCCCGATGTTTTTGCTTGTGGTGTAGATATCGTTGGACCTAGCAATTTAATTACCCTTATGCAGAGTATTCCTCCTTATTGGGCTCCTTTGATGGCTATGTTTCAACATCGTGTAGGAAATTTGGAAACAGAAAAAGAGTTTCTCGAATCGCGATCGCCCTTATTTTTTGTCGATCGCATTACTAAACCCTTATTAATTGGACAAGGGGCTAACGATCCTCGCGTTAAACAAGCCGAAAGTGAGCAAATCGTCGCAGCAATGCGTCAAGCCAATAAACCGGTAGAATACGTTCTCTATACCGACGAAGGTCACGGTTTTGCTCGTCCTGAGAACCGATTACACTTCTACGCTGTGGCAGAATCTTTTCTAGCTAAGTATCTTGGTGGACGTTATGAACCTATGGAGGAAGTAACAGGTCACTCTGGTATCTATAATTCTTAGTCAAAAACGGTCAATCATCTACACAGGTGAAAGACAAGAAGCCTACTACATAATCTTTGATTTGGTGTAGGAGTGTGTCACGTTATTGATCCGAGAAATGCTGATACTTTCAAGAACGATCGCGCTATAATAAAATTATTGATGATTAAAGCGGCTCTCTCGGCATTATGGGGTTAATTGTATCTGCGCTGCGCATCCAAAGGATCTCGCGAGGGCGAATCCTGCGCTTCCGGCGCGAACGCGCACTCCTGACAAAGTTACATTTTCTTGACTATTGCAAGAGTGCCTATAACCGTTCTTGTGAAAGCTTATCACCATAGATACGGGAGGCTTTACTACATTGAGAAAAAATCAAGATAAGTTATATCATGTCCGTTTAATTAGTTATATAGCGCTACGCGCAAGGCAAGAGTTAGGTTTATTTGGTTCTTTTGTCCATGATCAAGCTAATGATAATAGTCACGTAGATATTCTGGTTACTTTCTTAGATTCTCACCAAAATTTTTTTTCATAATTTTATCAATTTAGCTTTTTTTCTAGAAGATTTATTGCAGCGAAAAGTAGCAATTAGAGTCTGTCATTTTACAAGCAGATCAAGCACTTTATCAAGCTAAAGCAAAAGGGCGCGATCGCTATATGACTTAGTTAAGTAAGTAAGCCCAATTATATGTTAATCTGGGATAACGGAAGAAAGAAGAGTTCGGAGTTATTATAACTATACTCCCTGCTCAGAAGCTCCCTGTTCCTTTTTCCTTGAGTGCCTATAGCCAAGATGATCATCAAAGATAAAATTTTATTATCTGTTACTGTAGTTTTGAGCATTTTTATTATTGTGGTTTATTTTTGCTTGTCTAATATTATTTTAACTAGTTTTCATCAATTAGAATTACAAAGTATCTCTAAGGATATCGGGAGAGTTGGTGATATTTTAAAGCAAGAAATCAAGCAATTACAAAGAATTAATGTTGATTGGTCTAAATGGAATGATACCTATAATTTTGTTCTTTACCCTAATAGAGACTATATAGATAACAATTTAAACGATAATTCTATCGAAAACTTAAAAGTTAATATTTTCTTAGTTTATGATAGTAATAATAAATTGATTTATGCCAAAAGTTATGATTTAATCAATCAAGAAGAAGTATTTACTCCTGGTAGTTTATATACTTATTTAAGTAACCATAATTTTTTATTAAAGCATCAGGATAAAAACAGTTACTATCAAGGCTTTTTATTACTACCAGAAGGATTATTAATGATTACTTCTAATCCTATACTAAATAGTACTGAAACCAGTCCAATTGTTGGTACTTTGTTAATGGGAAGATATTTAACTTCTGAACGTCTTCAAGATTTAGAAACATATCTCAGGATGCAAATTAGTATTGAGGGTTTACTTCCTAAACAAACTTTTGAGCAATATTTCTATAACGAAGATGTACCAATTATTATTGAACAGATTAATAAACATCAAATTACTGCTTATACTTTACTAGAAGATGTAGAAGGAAAACCAACATCTATTCTGAAAGTTTTTCAACCCAGAGATGTTTATCAAGAAGCTAAAAAAACTCTCAAATATTTTATCATAAGTTTACTAATTTTATGGTTATTGTTTAGTTACTTACTAGTTATTTTATTAGATAAAATTATTGTTAATAGATTATTAGATATTATTAAAATGCTCAAAAGTATTAGTTTTAATAATCATCTTGAACAACGTTTAAAAGTTAAGGGGAAAGATGAATTAAGTTTTTTAGCTAAAAGCATTAATCAGATGTTATCTCAAATAGAAATATATACTAAAGAACTTAATAAACAAGTATTTCTAGATGGTTTAACCAAAATTGCTAACCGCAGAAAATTTGATGATTATCTACAACAAGAGTGGGAAAATTGCTTAAACAAAGAACAACCCCTATCTCTAATTCTTTGTGATCTAGATTTTTTTAAAGATTATAATGATACCTATGGACATATCCAGGGAGATGATTGTTTAATTAAAATCGCCACAATTTTAAACAGTTTTCTGCTACCTCTACAAGGTTTAGCAGCGCGTTATGGAGGGGAAGAATTTGCTATAGTTTTACCTAATACTGATACTGAACAAGCGATAGCCATAGGGAACAAAATTCAACAACAAGTTAAAAGAGCCCAAATTGTCCACAAGTTATCACCGATAAGTGATCATATCACTATAAGTATGGGAATCGCTACGATTATACCAAAACCAGATTTATCTATTCAGATGTTGATTAAAATCGCCGATAATGAGTTGTATAAAGCCAAACATCAAGGACGCGATCGCTTGTCGGTAAGTAATCTATAGTAAAGGGAAATGAAGAATTAAGAATTAAGAATGAGGCACTCAGGAAATATGGTATATCGGAAGTCTCTCGGTGTACATGCGGTGATAAGCTTTCACAAGAATGGTTATAGGCAAGAGATGCAAAAGAGAAGAAAGTGTAACTTTAAAGACAATTTACCCCATAGTGCCCAGAGAGCCAACCTAGATCCCCTTCAGATATCCTCTTGGTGTAATCATTCTTTGTTGTTGCCAATAGGTACTGTTATTACCAATAATTACGGTAGTTAGCATATCAATAGGATAATCTAACATTGAGGCTAGATTAGTTAATTCTATAGATTCATCAACACGATAAGCACAACGGACGATCGCCACTGGGGTAGTGGGTTGACGGTATTGTAAAAAAATATTTTGAGCGGTGATTATCTGTTGGGTACGTTCCCGAGAACGAGGATTATAGATAATAGTCACAAAATCTGCTTTAGCTGCTGCGGTTAATCTTTCTTGGATAACTTCCCAAGGTGTTAATAAATCACTGAGACTAATCGCGCAAAAATCGTGCATTAGGGGTGTTCCGACTCGGGATGCTGCAGCTTGTAAAGCACTCACACCAGGAAAGATTTCTACTTCTAGGGGTTGATTTCCTAACTCTTCTAAGACTAAACCCGCCATTCCATAGATACCAGCATCTCCCGAGGAGATAACCGCGACGCTTAAACCCCATTGAGCCAGGGCGATCGCTCTTTGGGCGCGTTTTTGTTCAGCGGTAATGGGAAAAGATTCAATAATTTGTCCTGGATGTAATAAAGACTCGATTAAGTCTAGATAGAGACGATAACCAATGACTACATCAGCGGCTATTATAGCGCTTTTAGCTGCACTAGTCATCTGAGAAAGTGCACCAGGGCCTATACCTACTAACCAGAGTTTACCTTGACGTCCTGTATATTCTTGTTGAGATACAGCGATGGCGATGGTTACTTTAGTGGCTATTTGTTTAGTGACTAGTAGGGTATCACTTTGAGAAGCTAACAGGGCTGAAGCTTCAGCGACGCTAGGAGTACCTACGGTTTGGGCGACGATACTAGAGGGATTCGGGACTTTAATTTGACTTAATTCTGCAGCAGTAAAAGTAACTAGGGGTATCTTCCCTGCTTGAGAGATAGCCACTAATCCTGGTTCGGTTGCTTTAATATCGATACTAGCTAATCCCGCGATCGCTTCTGGAGCTAAGTTATATAATTTAAATACTTGTAAAATAGCCTGAGTAATTAATGCTTGACTAGTATTTTTTTCACAACCTACACCAACCCAAAGTACACGAGGATGCCATTGTACGCTAGTTGCTGCTAAATCTCTGGTGTGAGCAGTAATATATACTTTAGCGGGTAATTCTGAGTTAAAATCAAAGGGATGATCTGAAGGTAAATGATCTTGCCAGAGGGTTGAGCCTACTTCTTGTTTAACCTCTATTCTTTCTCCACGAGCGATCGCCGCGCTTACTTCTGTCCAATTCCCGCTACCTTTACGCCAACCGTAGGGAATTCCTATAGTGTCGATAGGAGGGAGATTAGAGTTAACCGCAGCTCCTGTTAAGATAGGGGTAGCTTCTAAAATTTGAGCGATAATGCGAGTTAGGTTATCTCCTCCCTGTTGATGAGATCCACAAAGACTAATTACAAATTTTCCCTCTGGATCTACTACTATAATAGCAGGATCTGTGGCTTTATGCTCTAATAAAGGTGCAATTAAGCGCACTACTGCACCTGTAGCTAGACAAAAAATCAAAGCGCGATGACTTGACCAAATTTCTCGAAGGTGAGTTTTAAGATCCTCTCGGTAAGTGGTGAGATTTAATTTACTTAAGGTTGCTATAGCTTTAGGGGTTGTGGCGATCGCCGCTAGGGGGGCAAATTCGGTTAAAAGTTGTTGATTCATAATTTAATGTTCAAAGAAGAACAAAAAGGAGGTAGAGAATTCCGCTTGTGGTTACGCAGAAGCAGCCGTAGGACCATTCTACTGTCCTGCTGACCAAAAAGTCTATATTGATTTGAGCTTTTATGACGATTTACAGTATAGACATGGTGCTCCTGGTGATTTTGCTCAAGCTTATTAGGTATCTCCCAACAAGTTAATAGTCTGAGTAGGAGAGTTAGCAAAGTAGAAGCTAACCAACTTTCTGTCAGACAAGAATTACCAGCCGATTGCTTCGCGGGAATATGGGCACATCCCAACAACGGGTAAAATGGTTTAAACAGGGTTTAACAACAGGAGATATAGCTAGTTGCACTACTTTTGAAGTAAACAACCCCTAAATTAGCTAAGGAATTCCCAAGGACTAAAAACCTTTTTGAGTTCGGTTATGGTTAAAATACTAAGTAGTTTGGCTTAATTAAGTAATATTTTTCTTTCAATCTTAGTTAAATGGCGATACTTTCCTGGTGTTAAATCAAGAGTTAGAGAAATCGAACCGATCGCAACTCGATGTAAAGACAAGACAGGAAACCCTAATTGTGCTGCTACACGACGAATCTGTCTGTTTCTTCCTTCTTGAAGGATAATTTCTAGTTGAGTTTGATGAGGAAGTTGTTGTAAAACCCGAATTTGTGCGGGTAAGGTTTTTTGACCATCCAACCAGACACCTTGTCGCCATTGTTCGATAATACCATGGTCAGGACGACCCTTAACAGTAACTTGATAGGTTTTAGCTAAATGATAACGAGGATGGGTTAATTTAAGGGTAAAATCTCCATCATTAGTTAAAATTAACGCACCAGTGGAATTAGCGTCTAATCTTCCTACTGGGTGAATACCGTATCGAGATTGCCATTTTGGGGGTAATAAATCTAAAACTGTAGTTCTCTGTTGAGGATCAAAGCAAGTAGAAATTACACCGAGGGGTTTATGTAATAATAAATAGATTAACTCTGGACGTGTTTTAGTTTTAAGACTGTGACCATCTAGGGTTAAATCGTCAACTTCAGGGTCAACTTTATCCCCTAGTTTAACTATTCTACCATTAACTTGAACCCGTTCTGTTAAGATTAATTTTTCTGCTTCTCTACGAGAAGCGATTCCCCATTGGGCGAGAATTTTTTGGACTCTTTCGGACATAATATAATTAGATGAAAATAGCAACTTGGAATGTCAATTCTATACGGACTCGTCAATCTCACGTAGTTAATTGGTTAAAACAACAGCCAGTGGATATACTTTGTTTACAAGAAACCAAGGTAATCGATCCAGACTTTCCCCGCAATGCTTTTACAGAATTAGGTTATCAAGTACATGTATCAGGACAAAAAGCTTATAATGGTGTAGCCATTTTAACTAAAATACCCCCAAAGGAGGTTAAAACTGGTTTTACACCGATTTTAGGGGCAGAAAAGATAGAGGATATGGATAGTCAAAAACGCCTGATTGCAGGTTTAGTTAATGACATTTGGGTAGTTAACGTCTATGTACCTAATGGTGCTGCTGTTAACGATCCTAAATACGAGTATAAACTAAAATGGTTGCAATTGCTCCAAGGGTATCTTCAGGAATTATCCATCCAATCAGCAAAAGGTATTTGTTTATGTGGAGACTTTAATATTGCTCCTGAAGATAAAGATATTTATAAAAATATTGCTCAACCAGACCATATTATGTGTTCACCACCAGAACGTCAAGCTTTAGCTGCTATTCAAGAGATTGGTTTTCAAGACGCTTTACGCCAAGTTAACCAAGAGGGAGGGTTATTTACTTGGTGGGATTATCGCGCATCGGGGTTTAGTCGTAATCGCGGTTGGCGTATTGATCATATTTATTTTAATGAGTTAGTCTCCCCGCAGATTAACTCTTGTTTCATTGATATTGAACCGAGAAAACAAGAAAAACCTAGTGATCATGCTCCTGTTATTGCTAGTTTAAGTTTATAAATACTGATATTTCTTCAGAAAAATAGAGTCCCAACCTACCCCAAACAACTTTGACAAAAATGATCAGTTCTTGCCCTAATTTTTTGCCAGTTTTGGCTTAAAATTAACTCAGGTGGAAACAAATCCCTAGCTATACCAACGGCGATCGCTCCACTGTTGAGATAGGTATGTGCGTTAGCTAAGGTAACCCCTCCTGTAGGAATTAAGGGAATACCAGCTAAAGGGACTTGTAAACTTTGAATATAAGTAGGACCACCCACCGCAGCAACAGGAAAGACTTTAACACTACTAGCGCCATTTTGCCAAGCGTTGATAATCTCAGTAGGAGTAAGCGCACCAGGAATCATAGCTAGATTAGCGGCAATACCCATGGAGAGTAATTGTGGTTGATAATGGGGAGAGAAACAAAATTCAGCACCAACGGCGATCGCTTCTTCTAACTGATAAGGGGTTAAAATAGTTCCCACACCAATCACACAATCAGTCAACCTAGTCTTTAATTCTTGCACCAATTGAGCGGGTTGAGAGCTATTCCAGGTTATCTCAATTAGTTTTAGCCCACCTTGAGACACAGCGGTAGCCATTTGAATACCTGTAGCCAAATCACCACTACGAATTACCGCGATGACTCGTTGTTGTTGCAATAATTTTAACCAGGCTTCCTTTTTCACTCTTACTTATCCTCAGCTGCTAATATGGTTGATGTTGAGGAGTATAAATGTTAAAAACTCTATTTTTGAGTCCCCCATACTATTCAAGTCTCCATCGCTGCACCATATCCAGGTACACAATTATACCAACAAGCCTTAGCTAATCACAGGTTTAGCAATCCATCTTTAGTGGCTGATTCGGGTATTCAAGTTTCTACTCTAGCTTATCCCAATTTCTCAGCAACCCAAATAGAAGCAGCGGTAGAAGAAATGTATCGTCGTCTTTATTTTCGTCCTCAAGCTATTATTCCTATTCTAAAATTCTCCTCCGTCGTTTACGAGAGGGTAAAGAGTTTTTCGCTTATCTGAGTGAGAGAAAAAAGGTTTCTCAAGCCTAATATGATGAAAAGAAAACAAAATCTCTGAACCAAGGTAAAATAAATACGCTAAGCTAAAATGCTAAAGTTAGTAAGAGAGAAGAGCATGAAACTGACACAGAGAGTCAGTCAAGTCCCCGCTTCGATTACTTTGGCGATTACCGCAAAAGCCAAAGCTATGAAAGCCAAAGGAATTGATGTGTGTAGTTTTAGCGCGGGAGAACCAGATTTTGATACCCCGACGCATATTAAAGAAGCAGCCAAAAAAGCTTTAGATGAGGGTAAAACTAAATATGGTCCAGCAGCGGGTGAACCAGAATTAAGAAAAGCGATCGCCCATAAATTAAGCACAGAAAACCAGCTTGATTACCAAGCAGAAAACGTAATTGTAACTAATGGGGGTAAATACTCTTTATTTAACCTGATGTTAGCCTTAATTGAGCCAGGAGATGAAGTAATTATCCCTTCTCCCTATTGGCTAAGTTATCCTGAGATGGTTAAATTGGCTGGAGGTACTCCCGTTTTAATCTCTACTACCCAAGACAGTGGTTATAAAATAACTGCTGAACAATTGCGTCAAAGTATTACTCCTGCTACTAAGTTATTTATCCTTAATTCCCCTTCTAACCCTACAGGGATGGTATATACTCAAGCAGAGTTAGCAGCCTTAGCTCAAGTAATCGTAGAAACAGATATTTTAGTAGTTTCTGACGAAATTTACGAAAAAATCCTCTATGACGGTGCTAAACACGTTAGTATAGGTTCATTCAATCCCGAAATCCTCCAACGTACAATTGTTAGTAGTGGTTTTGCTAAAGCCTATTCTATGACTGGTTGGCGTGTAGGTTACGCTGCAGGACCTCTAGAATTGATCAAAGCCATGAGCACTATCCAGGGTCATAGTACTTCTAATGTTTGTACTTTTGCTCAATATGGGGCGATCGCTGCTTTAACAGGTCCACAGGATTGTTTACAAGTCATGCTAGATGCTTTCACCCAAAGACGCAGTACGATGTTAGCAGGTATTAAAGCCATTCCTCAATTAAGTTGTGCTCAACCCGATGGCGCTTTTTATCTTTTTATAGATATCAGTAAAACTGGTTTGACTTCTTTAGCTTTTTGTGATGCTTTGTTGGAACAAAAACAAGTAGCGGTGATACCTGGTATCGCTTTTGGGGCTGACCAATGTATTAGGTTGTCTTATGCTACAGATATGTCTTCTATTGAAAAAGGGATGGATCGTTTAGCCGAGTTTGTTAAGAGTCTTTAACCAAGGTTAGGGGTTAGGAATTCGGAAGAAAGGAATTATTATATACTCGTCCCCTTGTCTCCCTCTCTCCCCATCTCCCCTCCCTAGGGCGCTTTTGATGGGCGCCCCTACTCTTCCCGCAGTTTATCTAAAACGCTACGATCTTCTAGGGTAGAAGTGTCCCCAAGGGCGTCTTGTCCAGCTGCTAGATTACGTAATAATCTCCGCATAATTTTACCTGAGCGAGTTTTGGGCATACCCTCGGTAAAGCGAATTTGACCGGGACGAGCGATCGCCCCAATTTCTTGGACTACGTGGTGTTTTAATTCTTCCGCTAGAGACTCATCAGGGTGATAATTATTTTCCAAAGTCACAAAAGCGACGATGTCTTCTCCTTTAACTTCGTCGGGACAACCTACTACGGCGGCTTCAGCTACAGCAGGATGAGAAACTAAGGCAGATTCTATCTCCATTGTACCTAAACGGTGACCTGAAACGCTAATCACGTCGTCAACGCGTCCCATAACCCAGAAATAGCCTTGTTCATCTCGACGGGCCCCATCTCCTGCGAAATAAAGGTATTGTCCGTCTTTGGGGGGTATATGTTCCCAATAAGTGCGTCGAAAGCGATCGGCGTCACCATAGACTGTACGCATCATACCGGGCCAAGGATGTTTAATAACGAGATAACCTCCTTCATTATCAGCCACGGGATTTCCTTCTAAGTCAACTACATCAGCGATAATCCCGGGAAAGGGTAGGGTTGCTGAACCTGGTTTAGTAGGTGTAGCCCCGGGTAGGGGAGTTATCATCACTCCCCCTGTTTCGGTTTGCCACCAGGTATCGACGATGGGACAACGCCCACCCCCAATAATCCGATGATACCAGATCCAGGCTTCGGGGTTAATGGGTTCTCCTACTGTACCTAAAAGTCTTAAAGAGGAGAGATTGCGCGCGTTGGGGTGGTGTTCACCCATTTTAATAAAAGCCCGAATCGCTGTAGGTGCGGTATAAAAGATATTGACGCCGTATTTTTCAATCACATCCCAAAAACAGCCAGGATTACTCGGACGGGGTACGCCTTCATACATAACTGTAGTTGCACCGTTAGATAGTGGTCCATAGACGATATAACTATGACCTGTTATCCAACCCACATCAGCGGTACACCAATAGACGTCGGTATCTTGCAAGTCAAAGATCCATTTAGTGGTAATGTGACTATAGAGGTTATAACCTCCTGTGGTATGTACTACTCCTTTAGGTTTTCCTGTAGTTCCACTGGTGTAGAGAATAAATAACAAATCTTCACTATCGCAGGGTTCAACGGGACAATCTGCGGAGATTCCCTCTCTTAAATCGTGCCACCAGTGATCCCTTCCGGGTTCCATGTGAATCTTTTGTTTAGTACGCTCAACTACTAAGACGTTTTCTACTGTGGGTACACCATCATGGGCTAAGGCTAAATCTACTTGTTCTTTGAGGGGAATCATTTTGTCTTTGCGCCACCCTCCATCAGCGGTAACTACTAGTTTGGCTTGGGCATCTACTAGTCTGTCTTTGAGGGCTTCGGCGCTAAATCCGCCAAAAACTACGGTATGGGGTGCGCCAATGCGCGCACAAGCTAACATAGCGATCGCCGCTTCGGGAATCATGGGTAAATAAATACCGACGCGATCGCCTTTTTGTACTCCTAGTTGTTTTAAAACGTTGGCAAATTGACAAACTTCTCTATGTAACTGTGCATAAGTAAGAGTACGAGAGTCTCCCGGTTCTCCTTCCCAGATAATCGCGGCTTTATTCCGTCGCCAAGTGTCAAGATGGCGATCTAAACAGTTATAGGCAATATTAATCTTACCCCCCGTAAACCATTTTACTTCTGGTGGTTGCCAGTCTAAGACGGTATCCCAAGGTTGTAACCAGTGCAATTCTTCTTTGGCAAGTTTTTCCCAAAAACCCACAGGATCTGCTTTAGCTTGTTCGTAGAGTTGTTGATAGTCAGTAAAGCTTTTAACTTGGGCCCGGGCTGCAAATTCAGCAGGTGGGTTAAATAAGCGTTTTTCTTGCAGTATTGATTCAATAGTTGGTTGTGACATCGTTTTTTCTTCTGTTTGTACCTAAAACTATTGTGCGTTTTTTGGCTTCAGATAAGATGTTGAGAATTGTTAAGAGTTTTTTTGTAGGTGATAATTACATTCTCTATTTAGAAACACAAAATTTTTATTTTACCAATTAACCAATCATTTGCTATGTGTCATGGCGAGGATCAGGGAAGCCATCGCAACCCCTAAGAAAGTAAATCAGTCGAGGGCTTGATTACGGTTGCTACGTCCATTGCTACGCCCATCTTGCCCACTCATAATCCTATCTAATTGTTTCTATCTACTCGCCAAATTCTGATAGTATTATCACGACTACCACTAGCTAAAAAGCGACCATCGGGACTATAATTTACTGAGTTAACCCAATTAGAATGACCTGTTAGGGTACGTATTAATTTTCCTGTTTCTACATGCCAAATTTTGAGAGTTTTATCCCAACTACCACTAGCTAAAAAGCGAC